>JAHYJK010000150.1 GCA_019429225.1 Anaerolineaceae bacterium | reverse complement strand
GATGCAATGATCATTCGCAGTGACATTGTGGATGCGGAGGTTTTGGATGCCGCCAAACAGTTAAAGATTGTTGTTAGAGCTGGTGCTGGTTATGACAACATCGATCTGACTGCTGCAACTGCGCACAACGTGGTTGCGATGAACACGCCAGGGCAAAACTCGAATGCTGTTGCTGAGCTCGCCATTGGTATGATGATTTTTCAGGCACGCAAACAATTCAACGGCAAAGCCGGGTCGGAACTTAAAGGAAAAACACTGGGTATTCATGCCTATGGAAACGTTGGCAAATGTGTAGCAACCATTGCCAAGGGCTTCGGGATGGAGATCTTTGCTTTTGATCCATATATTCCACGTGAGCAAATTGAAGCAGATGGTGTACATTGTCTTGATACAGTGGAAGAGCTTTATGCCAAATCGCAATATGTGTCATTACATATTCCTGCGAATGCTGAAACCAAGAACTCAGTAAACTATAAATTATTAACCAGCATGCCAAAACCGGCTACTTTGGTCAACACTGCTCGTAAGGAAGTCGTTAACGAAGAAGATTTAATTAAGGTTTTTGTTGATCGACCAGATTTTTCCTATGTTTCAGATATTGAACCAGCCTGTGCAGCAGAGATCAAAGAGAAATTCACCGGACGATTCTTTTTTACCCCTAAGAAAATGGGCGCTCAAACGGGTGAAGCCAATGTGAATGCGGGACTGGCAGCTATCAGACAGATCATTGATTTCTTTGAAAAAGGTGATGTGAGATTCCAGGTAAATAAATAAGTAATTGCAATTGAGTTGGTTTAGAAGACCGGTATTTGCCGGTTTTCTTTTTTAACACATTATGCTAATTTTTGATCTTTTTCCCCTTGCTCCTTATACTTATTCGTAATACTGGTAATAAAGGAAAATGGTATGAATCAGAAATTAAATAAAATTGTGTTAGGTGGGGGATGTTTTTGGTGTCTGGATCCTATTTATAAAAATTTGACGGGCGTCGAAGATGTAGTGGTTGGATATGCAGGGGGCAGTGTTATATATCCCACATATGAGCAAGTTTGTACTGGCCGAACCGGTCATGCGGAAGTTGTTGAAGTTACCTATGATCCTGAAATGATTTCCTTGAGTGGATTACTGGAGGTTTTCTTTCAGGTACATGATCCGACATCCTTAAATCGTCAGGGGGCTGATGTGGGAACTCAGTATCGCTCAATCATCCTTTTGAATGATGAAGCTGAAATGCAGCAAGTTAAAGAAATTGTTGAAAAAATTGATCAATCCAGTTTATGGAGAAGTAAAATCGTCACCCAAATTGATGTCTTGACAGAATTCTTTCCGGCTGAAGAATATCATCAGGATTACTATGAAAAGAATCCCTGGGCTGGTTATTGTCAGGTGGTGATCAATCCGAAAGTAAATAAGTTTAAGCAGAAATTTGCTGATCAATTGAAGAAATAGAAGGAGGCGGAGTTTAATTCTCCGCCTTCTAAAGTTATTTTCACATTCTGGTACAGATCATGCCCCCATCAACATGAAGTGTTGCTCCATGAATATAACTCGCCTCATCACTGGATAAAAACAAAACGGCCGCTGCTATATCTTCTGGCACACCAATTCTGCGTTTCGGAATTTTCTCCAGGAAGTAAACCACCTGATCTTCATCACCCAGCATATTCTGCGTTAATCCTGTCATAATCATGCCTGGAGCAACAGCATTGACATTGATGTTATAACCGGAACAATCGACTGCAATGCCCTGGGTCATCATTTTGGCAGCTCCCTTGCTGGTGTTGTAAATGGATTGACCTTGCCCGGCGACTTCGCCCATGATGGAAGTGATGTTGATAATTTTCCCATAGTCATTATCCATCATGGTGGGTAATACCCCCCGACTGAAGAAAAACATCCCGCGCACGTTGATATCCATAACACGATCATATTCTTCGTTTTCCATCATTGCAAAAGGAACAAATTGTCCGGTTCCAGCGTTGTTCACCAAAATGTCGATGGTCTGGTATGCATCCAGGGTTGCCTGAATGCAATTTTCAACATCTGTTTGTGAACGAACATCTACTTTTAAAGCCAAACATTCAGTGCCAGTTTCCAACACTTTCTGCCGTGTAATCTCTAATGCTTCTTCATTGATATCACAGATCATCAATTTAGCACCTTCCAGACCAAAACGGATAGCAGTTGCCTGTCCAATTCCTGATGATGCACCCGTGACGATGGCGACTTTTCCTTCAAATCTTTTATCCATATTCACCTCTCAACAAGCTTTTAAGCGATAATTTTGATACAATAAAATGCAACCCATTGCAAAACCAAAATTGGCGAGCGTATTGATGCTCTGTTCGATCCATTGCAAGGAGACAGTTTGTGGTTGACTGGCCAATCCACCCATTAACAAGACACCAACAAACGCAAAAATGAATCCAATGGCTGCCATTGGAACTTTTCCACGAAAAGACAAATAGGTGAGAATACCATAAGCGCCTAAACTGGTAATGGTCATCACGAAAAGTAATGGCAGCTTCCAGGGTGCAATAGCAAACGCAGCGAAATGAGAATTTTTAGCTTGATTACGCGCTAAGTATATGACTGCAATTAACAATCCAAAAAACCCGGGCGCTAATAAAATGAATTGCAACTCGCTGAATAAATGAATATCAGCAATATTAGCCGCATACAAAAATTTCCAGGTTGCTTTCAGTATTCCACCCAAGGCTACTAGTAATGCGCCGGCCATTACCATCCTGCTGCATGGCCGACCTCTCACGAGAACAGCAATTTTCACCAGGAAAAAAGCACCTACTAAAAAGGCTATATTGGGTAAAAAATCAAAAATTGCCATTGGTATAGTATAGGTTTCCATTATCTGATTCTCCTTTTTCTTTCATTTAGAAAAACCAAAATACCCCAAACCATCAGAATAAATGCTAATACTGATGATAGAACAAAAGGCCCCTGACCAATCCATTTATCAAACAAGAAACCACCTAAAACAGCAGCCAGCATTGTTCCTACGGCTCCACAAAAACCATAAAAACCCATTACTGAACCGCGTACGTTCAATGGTGCCTGTTGGGCAATTAACGCTCCACCGGTGATGACACCACTGATTTGGACAAAGCCAATAAATAATCCCAGAAAAATCATGTTATTACTGAGAGGATTGGTTATCAGTAAGGTTGCCAGATAAATAACGGCAGTCAATCCCATAGCGATCGTGACTGCCAGAACTCGGGAAATTTTGTCGGATAGGATTCCAAAAACTGGAGAACCGATCAACCCCATGACTTGAGATATACCCAATATCATGCCACCGCGGGCAAGCGCTTCTGCACTGGTCAAACCTGCCTGCGTGGTGCCATAGGTTACAACCCATAGGGTAAAAAAGGTGCCTACGACAGTCACAGATCCAGTGGCAACAAAATTGATGCCATATGCTAAAGAAATTCCCGGGTCATTCTTTGCAGCCAGTAACGCTTCTTTTGCGATTTCCAGAATGGTTCTTTTTTCTTCTTTCTGAATTTTGCTTTTACCCATTAATCCTGAATAAACCAAAATCATCGCGATCAGCGCAATACCGGCGACAATCCAATAGGTGTATCTGCCAGCCAGCTGCAAAGAAATTCCACTCTTCGTCAGGATGGATGGTATGCGTAGGAAAACGAAAACGGTCAATAACGCACCAATTCCACCCGCCATGGATATCATGCCGAATGCCATACCACGGTGTTTGTTATCCACGTAATCTGCGAGTAGCGCATTACTCATAATATTGGAAGCATTAGAGCCTGCTGAAAAAATCATCCTGAACAGGTAAAGTAAGATGATTGAGCCAGCCAGAGGGTACAAAAACATACCCAGGGCAGAAAGAAGAAACCCGATTGCATAAACAAGTTTTCTGCCTGTTTTATCGGACAAAGTACCCCAGATGCTGGGCATCAACATGCCAACAATTGTGGCTGCCAACCCCAGATAACCACTGAGGACGCCCTGTTCGCTGGCTGGGATTTTAAGAATTTCTGTCAGAATATAAGGTTGCGCCTGGGGAACAAACGTAGAAAAAAGCATGGTAAACAAAAAACCGAACACATACACTGTCATATTGCCAGGAGAAACGCCTGAATTGAGCTGAACAGGTCCCCATTTTTTTGATTTGATTGAATTGATTTCAGCTTCCATTTGACCCTTCTTTATTAATTTCTGATTTGAGTGAAGAAATTTATTGGTCGAGAATAAAGCCAAAGCCGTAAACCCAGGCTCCAGTATCCTCACGTTTATGCTTGCGAAGGATCATTTTCACCCTTGATCCAATCGTAACCTCGGATGGATCTGCAACCTGAAGAATATCGACCATGAGATGCACTCCATCATCCAACTTAACAATTGCCTGGACGCGCGGCATATTTTCTCCATATCCCAATGCTGGAAAGCCAACATCATCCAGAGCAATCGCAATGATTTCACCCGTTTGGGCACAGTCATAAGGTTCCATAACCCGTTCATGGCAGGTGGGGCAGATCAAACCAGTCCTAGGGGGAAAGAAAATCGTCTGGCAATGGGAACAGCGCGTTCCTTCAAGCCGGTAGCGGCCTGCTTTGTTGCGATACCATAGGGCACTTGAGAAAGTATCCCAGCGTACAAATTGGTCTGTGAATTGTTCACCCATGCTTTACCAGCCTTTCTGTAAAATGCCGATTACATCCAATGAATGGTGGGTTCCATAGGAAGTATTTACACCGATGCGGGCATCCTTTACCTGTCGTTCATCACATTCCCCTCTGATCTGCCAGAAATTTTCCAGTAGGCCTGCCTGAAAATCTGAACCTGCACTGCCATGACCAAAGGCCGGACCACCACCGTAGGTATTGATGGGGCATTTGCTATCCAAGGACATGCCACCAGAAAGGATATAATCCTTGCCTTTCCCGATTTCACTGATCCCGATTGCTTCGATGGCCATCATTCCTTCGTAAGCAGTCAGATCGTGTACCTGAACGACATCTACATCTTTTGGCGTTATACCTGCGATTTGATACCCTTCTTTGGCAGCAATCATTAATCCAGGCAATTCTGCCAGGTCGTAATCTTTCATTTCCTCGATGGGGTAATTAAAGAAATTTCCAATATAAGGAGGACGAAAAGCATAAGCCACATCGAACAAAACAGGCTTATCTGTAAATTGATGCGCAATCTCTTCTCCGACGAAAATCATTGCGGAAGCAACCCCACCGCGGTTGGTTGCCTGACGATCTCTTTCAGCATCGATATTGTCCTGGCATAAATCCTCTAATTCTGGCATGGGTTTGTTGTAATTGGCGGCTAAAGGATTCCTGCGCGCGTACCAGTTGCATTGATAGGCCCATTGTCCAGCTGCCTCCAGGGGCACCTGATATTTTTGGCGATAATAGGCATCGCGCATAGATCCGTAATTGATATGCGTCATGCCCAACATGAAGTCGTAATCCACATAATTTCCCTGTGAATTCATGGCTTCCATGGCATCATAATTGTCAGACCGGGCAAATCCCATCGAAACGACGATATCACAACGTCCGGAGGCAATGGCATTCCAGGCGACATAAGATGCAATCCCATTGCCTGCACAGGCATTGGCGATGGGAACGACGGGTTTTGGCAGAATACCCAATGCATCCGCAATTTGAGGTCCTGGAGAGGAATCGGCAATCGCCCGATCATTGTAATTACAGGCGACTAAATCGATATCTTTCATGGCCACCCCACAATTTTTCAGTGTGTTCCAGAAAGCTTCAGCAGCCATCTGTCTCCAGGTCCAATCCATGGGGATATTGGGAGGGGTAATGGATCCACCAATCATCATGACTTTTCTTGTGATTTTTCCCATTCATTTCTCCGATTTAATAATAATTTGATAGGCGATGTGGTGATTGCATCAGTTTGCCTTCAAATTTGATCATTGTGGCATAATCCACCATGATTTTATCCTCCAGGCATTCAACGACCAGATCTCGGGTGGGGCGTCTTTCAGGCAGAAGATCCGTGCATACCAGCGACCAGGCATCACTGCCTGCGCCACAACCGTAATCAATTACGCCGATGCGTTCACCTGATTCGGCAAAATCAAGAATGTGTGCCAGCGAGAGCAAAACACCTGCTGCGCCACAGTCACCTATTTGGGAAGTCAGGACAAATGGAAGAACTTGCATCATATCCAACTCAAGTTTCCCCATCGTCATCAGCGGTCGTAGCCCTGTTTTTTGCGGGACAGCAAATTTCGAAAAGTCTTCGGGTTTAAGACCGGTTTTTTCAAATAGTTCTGTTCCTGCGGGTACAACATGATCCAGCAGTCCCCAATTGGCTACCCAACCATAAAAACCAGCTCCAGCCTGGATAAATCGCTCACCTTCGGTTCGGAAATAATCATTTTGATCATGAGAATGGGTAGCAAAGCCCTCCAATGTGGCGATGAGGTTTTCTTTGCCCAGCACAAAAGCCACCGCGCCGGCAGATGCCACATATTCCAGGACCATGCCTGGTTGGGTATGACGGTTAAGAGTGTCCGCCCCAATTACCAGGGCATTTTCAATTAATCCAGCTTCTATCAAGCCTGCAGCCATCCAGAGTGCGGTACTGCCGGATTTGTCAGAACATTGCACATCACATGTCAGGGCAGATTTGGGTAAATCGAGCGCATCAATCAAGATGGTGGCGGCTGCTTTGGTGGCATAGGGACTGGTGCCACTACCCAGAAAAACTGCACCAATAGATTCATTTGAAATCGTTGCTCTTTCCAATGCCATTTTTGCGGCAGAGACCGCCAGAGTGATCGTATCTTCTTCAGGAGCGCATACGCCACGTTCGCCAATGCTGAGGAGGTCGAAAAAACTTTTGGAAAGGTTTTTCCAAACACCCCAAATCTCGGCCGAATCAATCCGATATTTTGGAAGGGCGATGCCATAAGATCGTATTCCAGTATGCAAATTATCCTCCAATCTTAGCGTTGAAAAAATATTTTTTGAGGGAACTATTTCTTAGGAATATTCCAAAGCCCAGAAAATGCGATGGCATCCATCATAGGACCTTTCATTTTGATCAATTTGGCGTTGACCAATTTCATAGGTGGAACTTCGCCGGTAAACATCTGCACGATATGTTCACTTTTTCCAAGAATAGTTAATTTGGGTTGTTTGGTATTCCCTTCTTCTATGGAAGCAGTGCCATTCTCGATTGTCAACGTCCACTGAGATGGTTCTTCGCCCTCAAGATCAAACAGGATAATTCTGTTCCAACCTTTGGCCTTTTCAGGTTTAAATATATTGGGTAAATTTTGTATTACTTCTTTGATTGTTGTCATTTTATTTCTCCTTATTAAAATTTTTCACCAACCTGGCGGTGTTGCCAGGATATCGAACCAGGGTAATTCAAACGTAAAAACAACAAATTGAACAAGAGATAGCAAGAAAATGAAGATCACAATACCGATCATAAAATTGGATGGATCTGATTTTTCAAAATGTTTTTCGATCTCAAAACTAAAAATAGCGGTTGATAACAAGGCGATATTCGCCCAGATGATTTCACCAGCAATGGTTTCAATTTTTCCAAATACAATAGGACAAATTAGAAAGATAACCATCATCAACAAAGGTAAATAGGATGTTGTGAAAATGCGGGAAATGAAAAAGCGACTTCTGGATTGAATCGCTTGTTTGATGGTCAGGTATTCGATTGTGGAAGTGAAAACACACACAAAAAAGGCAATCTTCATGTGTTGATAAACACTTTCATTGATGCCACTGAAGATCATGGTAATTGTGTTAGGAAACCAGTCGTACAAATAATGAAGCAGCATAAATGAAACATAGAAGACTAAAACCTTAATTGCCATTGGAAACCTATTTTTTTTCATTTACCCCTCCTGTCATTTAATCTACCGGACCAAAAACCTTTTCCTGCACCATCAGAATTCTTTCCATATCATCGGCAGGTGTCGTTTTTAATTCAAAGACGCACTCTGTTGCATCTGGATGTAAAGCCAGGGATAATAATAATTTATATTCAGGGGACACCATCGGCGGCATGGTGATCATCATGGTAGCCTGCCCATGCAGTTCGTCATACTTGCAGATGCCATAACCCAATGAAAACCTGGGAAGATTTGACCATTCCTCAATTCTTCTATAGATGCCTGCCAGTTCACAATTTTTCAGGATGCTTTTACGGAACGTGATTTCACCTTCCTCACGGTCTTCCCCTTTGATGTAAATCTGGTCGGAGAACATGCCACGCAATCCCAATTCCATTAAATCCCCGATATCCTCAAAGCCTGCTGCGGGCAGAACCGTCGCAAAGAACTCTTTGCTGATATCCCACATAAATTTTTCAGCCGAGGCATCCACTGCTTTGTGGAGGGCAGCGATTCCTTCTCTTTGAACAAGTGCCGCTGCGTTCACACCTCCCCAAATCAGGTATTTGTTGTAATTGGAGACAGATCGTAAACAGGAATCAAGCCAGCTTTCTGCAAGATCCTGGTCAATGGTATTGCTCTCCAACCCGGCCAGTGTTCTGGTTTGCTGATCTCGCATCACCTCTGCCCAATTGGTTGGTGTTTCCCAATCCTGTTCAGCAAGATGATCCATTCTTTCAATGGGCACAATTCCTTCCCGCATCACGAGTTCACGCATATCCGCAACGAATCTGTCATGAAATTCTTTTGCCCTGGCAATCAGCACTGGATCTTCCAGCCACTCAATATGGTTTGCTCCTTCCAGTAAGGTTTTGCGGCGCAGTTTCATCTCATGTTCAACCGAAACCCAATAGGCTGCCATTACCCTCATACCTGGATAGACATCGCCATCCTCCAGATCCTGTCCATGATAGAAAAGTTCATATTGATTTTTCTGTAATAACTTCCTGGCATGGCTCAGGTTTTTTGCCCATTTGTGATTGTGAAACTCATCGTAAAACATCATTCCTCCTCTGATAAATTATTGGTCATCAACCAGGACCCTTGACGGGCAGCCAGCATCTCATCCAGACTGCTGGTAGGTGGGGCGGTAATGCTGATGATGACAAGTTGTTTGTCCTGATTTGCGTTCGCAATACGGCGGTGCGGATAATTGACATAATAAGCCAGGTCACCCTGGT
>JAHYJK010000149.1 GCA_019429225.1 Anaerolineaceae bacterium | reverse complement strand
GGGTCGGTGATGAAGCCGGTACCAAAATTGAGAATGGCGCAAACCATAAATTGCCCGATCGCAAAATGAAGCGGGTGCATACCCTGAACAGTGCGACCCACAACAATCACGTGCATTGCCCATAAAATGGCACCAATCAATTCAAGACGGTCACCGGGGGCTAATTTGAGCTCACCTCCAGTGCTGAGTAATAGCATCCCGATGACTGCCACTACGGCAGCGGTCCATACATTCCATTTTTGTTTATCCCGCCATATCAACCACAGAAAAAGGGGAACAAATATCACGTAAAGTCCAGTGATGAATCCCGCATTCCCGGCTGTTGTGGTGATCATGCCAGCCTGTTGAAAACCACCAGCTGAAAAAAGTAAGAAGCCGGCCAACACGACTCCGGAAAACTTCTTTTTCTCAATGTGAAGCTTGAAGCGAACCAGTGGTATCAGTAATAGTGCGCCTAAGAGGAAGCGACCACCATTGAAATAGAATATATTCATGTTGGGGGCTGCGATTCTCTGTGCAATAAAACCACTTCCCCAAACTGCTGCTGTGAGCAAAAGTAATAAGTCGGCTTGAATGCGAGTCAATTGTCGTCCGGTTTGCATGATTTGTCCTGCATAAAATAACGCCAATTTTCTCAGGTAAACGTGGATTTGGGAAGGCTTATCATTTAACCAGGACTAATAATGTGCGGGTATTCAGCATCCCGGTTTTGAAATGAGAGGATTCTCGGATCTACAATTCTTCCATTCTGAATCTGAATGGCTCTGCGAATGGTTTCATCTTTCTCCCAATACGGAGCACCACGTGCAATTGATGATAGGTAAGGCAGCAAACTGATCGAAATTTCCCAGGAAGCGATATTCCACAAATAGGAAGACGTGTGATCGACGGCATAATACCAGGCTTCACCAACCGTAAAGATGGGGTTCATAAAGGAAGTAGGTTTTGAGAATGGAAAGCCCATGCCTTCGTCACGGGCAATATCGATTATTAAAGCTGATCTTTTCAGACGGCTGACTTCTTCATGACTCATGAACATGATGGGTTGTTTAAAGTCCTGCCGGATACCGTTCAGGATGATGTCTGATTGGGCGATTTCCTCAATAAACGGATTCCTGCTTCGATCGGCGTGAATGGCCATCAGCCTGCCATTTTCATCCATTTCCAATTGATGATAGGTAGCTTCATAGGATTGCGGCGCAATAAAGGTTTTAGATGGGCGATTGTAAATGTGAATGTCCTTAAAACCCAACCCTTTGAATGCCTGTAAGGCACCTCTGGCGACTGACCCTGAACCAATAATCATGACCCGTCGAGGTGTTCCATAATGGCCATCGATGCCCCTTAATTGTAAAGCGTTAAACACACCCGCATAACCAGCAATTTCGTTGTTCTTGTGGAAAATATGATATTGAAATTCATTTTTGCGGTTCCACTTATGCATGGCTTCCCAGGCAATCATTGTTAAATTTTTGTTGATGGCGGCATTTGTGATCCAGGCATCTTCGATACAATGCAACCAACCCCACAGTGTTTTCCCGGGGTGAATAAAGGGTATATCTTTTGGATCGGGTTTTATGAGGATAACTACATCACAGTGTTCAAATATCTCATTTCTTTGCATTAACCCCCCGGTTCTATCATTGATCCAATCATCAGAAATCTGGAAACGTTCACCATACCCAACTTCAAAGAACATTCTTTTACGAACACTTAGATCAATCCAATCCAATTGTTCTGGATGGATCGGGACACGTAATTCGTTTTCTTTGAATGATGAACCGATGACGCCTAAGGTCAATGAACTCATAAATCTCTCCCTTTTGACTAAAAAAATCCACTGCAAAAGAATGATAAAATCAAAATGACTTCCTCCATTATGATACATGATTGATGTTTTATTGACAACACAAGTAAACAAAAATTAAAAACAAAAAATAAAATAAAAAGGAAAATTCTGTTGGATTCAAACCCATTCTGGAAAGCGAAAAAAATTGAAGAATTCACGCAAGAAGAGTGGGAGTCTATCTGCGATGGCTGTGGGAAATGTTGTTTATTTCGTCTGGAAGGTGAGGTTGGGGAATATTACACGACCAATGTTATTTGCAAATTATTTGATGAGGCAACCTGCCAATGTACTGATTATCAGAACAGGCAAAAGATTGTTCCAACCTGCCTCGTATTGGATGCTAAACTGATTCAAACTTTAGATTGGATGCCAATTACCTGTGCTTACCGTTTGCTGGCCGAAGGCAAGGATTTGCCCTGGTGGCATCACCTTGTGAGTGGTAGCCGTGATACCATTCATCAAATTGGCGTATCAGTGCGCGGGAAAATCGAACATGAAAAGGATGTCGATCTGGATGATCTTGAGGATCATGTCGTTGACTGGTTTGACCAACCCTGGATGGTTGATTGAATTATTTTCAAGTCAATTTGACGACTTCTTTTATTTCCGGCAGCGCACATATCTCATAATCTGGTTTTATATCAAATCGATAATCTGTACCTTTATGAATGGATCGCCTTGTAATCCAGATAGATGACATATTAACCTGATTTGCGCCTAAAATATCCATGTCCAATCGATCACCAACCATGAAACAATTCTGTGGTTCTACCTGGAATAATCGCAGACCTTCCAAAAAGATTTCTGGGTGAGGCTTGCGCATTCCAAAATCAGCTGAAATGATAATATGCTCGAAAAAATCAGTCAGGTCGAATTTACCTAATAAAGCATAAACATCATCCACATCGGACGCATTTGATATCAGCCCCAGACGGAAATCCTGTTCCTGTAGCCAGTGGAGCGTTGGCAAGGTATCTTCTTCCAAATTCCAGAATTCCTGGGAGACGGAATAGAGGGCTTTGAGGGCATTTCTGATAATATCAGGATCCGGTTCTGGAAATCCCAGATCCATGAGACAATCTATTAAAACCCTGGCGCTGGTATATTCAACCAGATTTTCATTACGTTCTACATAATATTTACGCATCCTATTGGAAAAATCCTGCGAAAATTGTTCCCGGTTCAGTGGATAACCAGCAGCGACCAGGGTCTTCCACAAACATTTGGTGGATCTTTGCAAGACTTTGGTCCAGTCACCATCAAAATAAATTAAGGTATCACCAAGGTCAAAAAATACAACACGAGCACTGAAGTGAGATGATATTTTCTTTCCGGTGTCTAAAGGAGGTAAATTCATTCGTTATTGATTAATAACCCACATCTGGATCAAAAGTATTGAGTAATTTGGTGTTATTCAAATATCTTTTTAAGTTTTCAATAATTAGGTTGACTGAACGCTCGTTGTAATGAAGACTGACACCGGCAATATGGGGTGAGATAATTAGATTGGGGGTATCCCATAAGGGATGATCTTTTGGAAGAGGTTCCTGTTCAAACACATCCAGCACTGCGCCAGCTAATTTCTTTTCCTGTAAGGCGGCTTTGACGGCTGAATTTTTCACAATGCCACCCCGGCTAACATCCACCAGGAAGGCTGTTGGTTTAAGAACAGCAAATTCTTCTTCTGCAATCAAATGATAAGTTTCATTGGTACGCGGCACTGTTACGACAACGAAATCGCATTCTTTTATCATTGATTTGATGGCCTGATAAGGGTATAAGCGAGAAAATAAATCGCCATTCGGATCTCCAAGACCCGCGATTTGATAGCCATCATCTTGAGTGTGCATGACATTTTTTTTGCAGGCTAATATTTTTACACCAAAAGGCGTAAGTATTCTGGCTATTTCCCGTCCAATACTTCCATATCCAACCAATCCGACCGTGCTGGAGCGGATTTCCCTGGGTGTGAAACGGGAAAATCGATCAGGAGGCCACTCGTGGTTCATTTGAAATTTAAGGATGGAGGGCAACTTGTGAGACATTGCCAACATCATGGTGAGGGCAAATTCCGCCACCTGCGGAGCAGCTGCACCACTCAAAGTTGTGACCTGTATGGAGCTTTTCTGGAAAATTTCTTCATTCAGTGCAAAGTCAATCCCTGCATAATTAAATTGAATCCATTGTAGTGCTGGTACTTTTTCCAATGGAGGAATTACCCGTTCAGTGATTAAGATTTCAGTTTTTTTCCAGACCTCTTCATCAATTTCCTGGGATGATTTTGCTGGAAGAACTGTGATCTTTAATTGAGGAGAGACTTCTTTGATTTTATTGATCAGTTCCTCTGAAAGAGGAAAAGTGATTAATATTTCTATTTTTTGATTGGGGTCATCATTCATCAGATATAAATTCCTGTTGGATCCAGATCTTCTCTCAAGATCCGTAATTCTTCTGCGCTGGGAGGTTGCGTTTCCCGTAAGTTTACTGAAACTTTCACTTCCCAACCTGTATTTTGTTGAATCATATCAATATTTGCTCCCGGGTGCAAAGCAACCAGTATCATCTCACCATTTTCATCTGGTTCAAGAATACCCAGATGAGTAACCACTCCCTGGGGACCTTTACCTCTGGCACCGCTGGCTTCTCTTTCCGATCGATGAGAGAGGAAGCCGGCTGAGGTGATAAAATCCACTTTCTCGGGAAATCTACGTTTTTGGTGGGGGGTAATGATATAACAGCGATTTGCCCATCCAGCAATCTCCATGGATCCACCAGATCCGGGCAGACGGGTCTTAGGCTGATTGTAATCTCCGATGACAGTGGCGTTGATATTGCCAAAGCGGTCAATTTGCGCACCACCCAGGAAGCCCACATCCACATTTCCTCTCTGCAAATAGAAACTGAAGATGTCATACATACTACAAACGGCTGTAGCGCCGCTGACCAGACAGGGATCTCCGATCGAAAGTGGCAGTCGAGATGGTCGCGCTCCAATCACCCCTGCTTCGTAAATCATAACCAGATTGGGGGCATGGGTTCGTCGGGCGAGATTGCATGCCAGATTGGGAAGACCCACCCCAACAAAGACGACATCTCCATCGCGAAGTAACCTGGCTGCGTTGACTGTCATTAATTCAGCATTGTTGTATTCCATATCAGTAATCTCCATAGTCGATGGGTGAGCTCATACGAGGGTTGACTTTTAATCTGTTGTGCGTTTCTTCACCCAGTTTCTCCCAATACTCATCGCGATCTTTCACACCAAATACCCATTCTGCCAGCCAGTTTTGAATTTTTTCGTTGGATTGGCTGATTTCGTCCCAGGCAAGATAGAAAGGATTATCTCGGTCGTAATATCCCTGCGTGTAAGAAGGATGAGCTGCAAATGGCACATAGCAGACAGCATCCACTATGATAGATGGTATCACCGTGCGGTTTGGATCGCTACGGATGATATCTTCCTCTACAATCTCTTCCGCTGTGATAATGACATGTTTGGAGGCGAAAGCAGCTTCTTTTTGTTCACCCACAATACCCCAAATTTGTGAATTGCCATGCCTATCACATCGTTGGACGTGAACAATCGCAACATCAGGGTTCAAAGGAGGGACAACAATAACCTCTGCTCCCGTATATGGGTCAGTAATCCTTTTTATATTGGGGTTGGCTTTTTCCAGACTGGGAGCGCCGGTTTGATTCATAGGCATAAAGGGTAAACCTGTAGCGCCTGCCTGCAATCGTGAAATCATTCCAAAATGAGAGTATTCTTCCCATTCCATTTCGCCTTTTTCAATGGCATCACGCATGATTCGTAACGATCCCACACCAGGATTGCCCATATAGGAAAAAATTACCTTCTTCACACACCCTGCAGCTGTGAGCATGTCATAGATCAGATCAGGTGTAGCTCGGGCTACAGTAAGATTTTTTTTCTTTTGGCGGATAATTTCATGCGCAGCAGCAAATGGGATCATGTGTGTGAAACCAGCTGCATAGATAACATCACCATCGTGAACGTATTTTTGAATGGCTTCTGATAATGTATGTACTTTTGACATTGTTTTCCTCTTTTGAGGTGGATTTAGGATCTTCTGGATCGTCTGGATTGTCGATCTTCCTGTTCTTCTTGATCTTTGAACCTGGAATTCTGGTGGTTTCCCCGACGGTTCTTTTTTGAATCAGACTCATTTGATTCAGATTCTTTTGCTTTTGTTTTCCTCCTTAAGATTGTACCAAAAAGTATCAGCAGGATACCAGTGATAATCAGATAAAAATTCACGCTATCTGCAATCATTGAGAAAACAAACAATAGCAAAAAGAGTCCCCCCAGAATAATAAAAAATTTTCCAAACTTAAATCTTAATTCATTCATAAACAAAAAGCTGTCCTCATTGGTAGGACAGCATTATTCTAATACAGAGTTTCTAATTGGACTATATTTTCTTGACCAGATTATAAACCTGTTCGCGCATATACATCTGCAAATAGTGAACACCACCAGCATTCTTTCCTGTTGCGCCTGAGCCTTTCCAGCCGCCAAAAGGTTGGAATCCAGGCCAGGCACCGGTCGTAGCACCCTGAGGCCGGTTAGCATAGTTTACACCCGCTTCGATATTGTCAAAGAACCATTGCGCTTCTTCCTCAGTCCCGTAGAAACCGGAAGTGAGACCATAATCCACATCATTAGCGATTTGCATACCTTCTTCGAGATTCTTGATCTTACCAATGGTGGTGATGGGTAGGAACATCTCGTATTTCCATAAGCGATGTGAAAAAGGAACATCAGCAAATAGTGTAGGAGTAACGAAATAACCATTGGCATAATTACCATCGGTCAGTACTTTACCACCGGTTAGAAGGCGTCCGACCTGGGATAATTCAGCTGAAAAATCCTGGAAATCTTTGTAAGAATTTTTATTGATCACTGGTCCCATGAAAACATTACGGTCGGTTGGGTCACCAATGGCTAATTTTTCAGTTAGGGTCACCATACGCTCAACCAGTTGATCGTGAATCGATTCTTCGACCAGCACACGGGAACAGGCGGAACATTTTTGTCCCTGTAATCCGAAGGCAGAGCGCACAATTCCCAAGGCTGCATCCTCGATATTTGCATTTTTGGAGACGATGGTAGGGTTCTTACCGCCTAATTCCAGAATAGTTGGTCGAACATAACGACCATTTTGAGCAAACGTTCGGAAAATTCCCATACCAACATCAAAAGAACCGGTGAAAGTAACACCAGCCA
Source organism: Anaerolineaceae bacterium (assembly GCA_019429225.1). GTDB lineage: Bacteria > Chloroflexota > Anaerolineae > Anaerolineales > Anaerolineaceae > UBA6170. Next base: position 2,037 of record JAHYJK010000149.1, on the reverse strand, counting down.
CATCCGGATGATTCACGAGGGCATTTCCCAGGGTGTTTCCTGGTCCGGTCACGAAATTAAAGACACCATCCGGGATGCCCGCATCCAAAAATGCTTTTGCTAACAGGTATGGGGTCAGAGGTGTGTCTGTCGCAGGTTTCATGACGATGGTATTCCCTGCTACCATAGCCGCGCCAGCAGGTCCACCAGTCAATGCGCCCGGGAAGTTAAAGGGACTGATCACCAGCCAGACCCCATACGGTCGCATAACCGAAAGATTGGTGGATTTTAACCCAACGAATGGATCACTACCCATCTGGATTTCAAATCCATTATTCTTTTCCAGTTGATCGCAAGCATATCGAATTAATTCAGCGGTTTCAACGGCATCGCCAATACCTTCCATGCGGTTTTTCCCAACTTCCAGGGACATGGCTGCACCGATGTAATAACTGCGCTCTTCAATCAGATCCGCAGCTTTTCGTAACAACCTGACTCGTTCCTGCCAGGGCGTTTTTCGCCAGGTTTGGTATGCTTTTTTGGCTGCGGCGATCGCATCATTTGCATTTTTCTCATTGCCTTTTTGGAATACCCCCAATACCTGATTGGTATTAATGGGTGAGCGATTCTCAAATTTTTCGCTGGCTGTTACTTCTTTTCCATTGATGATCATGGAATATTCCTGGCCGAATGTCCTTCGTAAGGCAGCCAGGTTTGACTCGTATGCAGCGTGAAACTCTTCTGGTGGACTGAACATTGTCCCATACGTTAATTTAAATTTACCTTCAGATCCCATAAAATTACCTCCTTTAACGGGCATATGATTTCATATTATCTTATATAAGTATACCTGATGGATAGGGTCAAAAACAAAAAAATGAACAGGCTTGAGGCTTTTTAAGTTCATGCCTGTTCATTAATATAAAAATTAACAGATAGATAATTAATTTTTCGATGTCAATGGTAAAAATATTGCAAATTCAGGCAATTTAACAATTATGGGATCATTTACTAAGGTACCAAAGTCATTTGTTGCGGTTATTGTAATAATATAGGTGGTTCCTTTTTCCAATCCTGAGATTGTGTAGGGTAATTGGCTGATTTCCAGTCCTTGATCCAGCGCCATTGTTTGGGTGAGTTCATCCTGAACTTGAACAAGATAAGTTATATTGTTGTTGGTTGTCTGCCAGTCAAGTGTAATGCTTGAAATAGATGGCAGGACTTTGATATCAGTCAGAGGAGGTGGAGGACTGCAGTCTATCAATCCAGTCGTGGCTATATTGCTGTAGGCTGAATTTCCATTTTGGTTATATGCATAAACCCGATAGAAGTATTGGCCGCCACACACCGGACTCTCATCCACGAATGATGTTGTGTTGGCTGCCAATGTCAGGAAAGATGACCAGGTAGCGCCATCCGTTGAGCGTTCCACTTTGAAACCCAATTCGTCCGCGCTATTGTCAGTGAATGTTTCGGTTATATCGGTGGATTTTACATCCTGAATAACCAGGTTTGTTGGCGCGACCGGTACTACTTTCGTTGCTCTGAAATTCGATACAATCGGTGCTGTGTTGTTCAATGTCAGGCGATTATCGGCACTGTTACTGGCTGTTGCAGACACACCGGTTGGTTTTCCATTATAAAGAACTTCTGGATTAGACCAGTTGTTAACCCGTGTGCAACCAGTACTGCAGTTGTAAGCCATGATCGTTCGGAAGCTGGCATCCGGAGCTTGATAGCCATAGGAATAACTGTACATGGCTGTTCCGCCACCGGTGTTCAGACGATCATGGTGAGCACCCATGTTGTGCCCGGTTTCATGAGCGAATGAATAATATCCGGTGGTACACGCACGAGAAACCAGGCTGTTACCCACAGAGTCATAAGTGTAACCAGGAGTCATCAACCAACCAATGCCGCAGTAAGTCATATTGTTAACAATCATTACGACAAGATCTGCTCCATAGGTATTACGCAAACTACGTACTTCGTCGATCACATTATCTTGATTGGTTAATTTCGACAATGCAGTTCCCCAACCGGTACTGGTGGTTAAAA
>JAHYJK010000148.1 GCA_019429225.1 Anaerolineaceae bacterium | reverse complement strand
TCTTGAGCAGTTCATCAAATACACATGGATAAAAGCCAGGTGCGCGGAAACCAATCAGCCCGATGCGTTTACCCTGCAATCCTGCCAGCACCAGGCCAGCACGAATGTAGGCCGTCATTTGCACCTGTACCTGCGGATCAGAGACGAAGCCGTGGATGGCTTTATGGGCAAACCCCATCTCGGTCAGGGTGAAGGTGGTCAGGTTGGCACCGCACAGGCTGTTAATGGCGATCCGTCTGTCAATCTCCGGTTCGGGTAGGGAGTGAATAATGATCGGCACGCGTACCTGTTCAGCAATTCTGAGCGGCACTTCTCCATCCGGGAATGTACCGATCTGAATGATGAGAACCGCTGGACGCTCAACGGTTAGAAAATTCTGTATGGCTGCTTCCAGGGTGGGGGTATCGACCACCACGGTGTTGGGACCCACTATCGTCCAGAATTGTTCCAACCAGGCACGGGTTTCTGCCAGGTTTTTATTGGCAACTTCCTGATCGAACCAGGGTACGCCAACGGAAATGAGTCCTACCATTGATTTATTATCTTTGTTCATAAATCTTCCTTTTTTAATTTTGATATGAATTGATAAATTGCTGTGTCTGAGCCAGGGTGGGGATACCTTTTCTACCACCAATTTGGGTGCATTTCAAGGCAGCCACAGCACTGGCGAATTTAAGCCGGTATTGTGGTGTCCATTCTGGTTGTAAGCATGCGTATAGATATGCGCCGTGAAATGTATCGCCAGCGCCTGTAGTATCCACGACATCCACCTGAAAAGCCGGTTGGTGGAAATGGGTATGACGATCCCAATACCAGCTGCCGTTTTCACCATCTGTAATAACGACTTGCTGATTGTGATAGGTTTTCAATAATTGTGCTCCCGCATCCAGAACATCCTGTGTCCCTATGGTTTCCAACGCAAATTTCTTTGCAACCACCAGAATATCCACCAACGGCAGCAGCTCGGTCAGTTCATCCCACATCAATTCACCCGCACCACCATCAAACGAGACCAGAACACCATTTTTCCTGGCAAGATGGGCAGCATGCAGGGCGGCCGGGGTGAAGAATCCATCCAGGTGCAGAGCACGCGCGCTTTTGATCAGATCAACTGGGACTTCTTCCGGTTGTAAATCAATGGATGTCGATTTTTGAAACAGGATGGCGCGCTGTCCATTGCTCTGTTCCACCAGGATGACGGATGCTGAGGATACACCTGAGTCTCGTTGCGGGCAGAAATTGGTATCAATGCCATAACGATGTAACTCTGAGATGATTTGCGTGGCTGTATCATCGGCTGCCATGGAACCCAGGTAATTACATTTACCTCCCAGTTTGGAGAGCGCCACCAAAGCTGTGGCTACTGGTCCGCCACCTTGCATTTCCAGGGCAGCGATGGGAAAACAATCATTGGAGTTGGGCAGGCGTGGGGTTTGCGCCAGGATATCAAGCGTCGCCAATCCCAACCCGACGACATCATATGGTTTCACAATGTTCCTCCAGGGTAGTAGTCTGACAACACCTGGCTTTGATTGTTGATCTGCAGTGCTTCGAAAATGGCTGTTGCCCAATCTGCAAGACTATCACTCACCTGTGTGATCACCTCAGGTTGGAGTTGCCAGAGCTGGGATTTGTAAATTCCCCAGGCTGCCCAGCGAGCCTGATAAAAGCGTTGTGCTTCACTCAGCGCTTCGGACTTGTTTAGCTGGTCACCTTCAGCACTGAGAGCGGCAGAGACCAATTCAAGTTTCATCTGCTCCCGTAAGGCAGCCGGGAAAGCGGGATGATCGAAGAGGATGTTCTGGATCTGGGTGGCGAGATGCACCTCAATCACACCTGCCTCTGGCAGGCGCGCCAGATCCTCTATTCTCAGGGTGGATGCGCCATGTTGTACCAGACCAGACCAACCTGATTGCCGGGCTTGTTTAGATAAGGCTGAGATCAGATCAAAATCAACACTCATGCGTCCGGTAGTGCCATCCGGCAGCACGATACCGCTGTGGGTGGTGCCGGTCTGGGCGCTGATTTTATCAAGCCCGGGCGTATCGTCCGGGAGTTGATTCTGTAATTCAGCCTGGAAAGCAACCAGATCTTCGACACTGGTATTGCGTCCGCCTATTTCGCCGACTTCACCACCGAGGGTGATGTGGATATCACGCGGCTGCATGGCATGGATGGATTGGATTAATTTTCCGGTAATCTGTGCATTGGGAGCATGGAAACCGTTCAGATTTTCAGCCTTCTGGTCAAACAGGTGCGAACCATCAATATCGATCTGATAAAATCCGCTCTCAATCACCTGACGTGCTAATTCTTCGAGCCTTTTCAGATCATCTGTTGAATCGAGGCTGAAGTGATCCCCTTGCAAAAAAACCGGTCCGTGATAACCTTCTTTGAATGCTGCAGCCATGACCAGCGCGGCGTATTCCTCAAAGGTCTGGTCACAACCGGTAGATTCGGAAGGCGCTAATTCGAAGATGATGGGACCACATTCAAACTGCAAGGCAGCCCGCCAGATTGCTCTGGCCAGGGGATAAGTGAGTCCGCGCACATTAAAGGCTGGTACGGTCATAGGTGCCAGTTGACCTCGTCCCAATGCCTGATAAACAGGTGCAATGGATGCCGGGTAAAGCCCGTTTTCCCAGGTCAGATTCAAGATCTGGACTGCCAGTTTCTTGCGTTTTTCGCGTGGAGCCAGGGCGAGTTCTAAAATATCTTGTTCAAGTGTTGCTTCTGTACACATGGTTATATCCTGTCTCTTTTTTAATCCTTGAGACCTGGGTGTTTGGAGGGTGATCACCCCCCAAAAACACCCGTAAACCTCAAATGACTCTATCACTGATCCAATGTTGTTTTGTGTATTTTTGAATAGCCAATTCGTCCAACTCCAATCCCAAACCTGGCAAATCACTGAGACTGATGGTGCCATCCGTATCCACCTGGAAGGGTTTTTTAAGCATGAAGTCGCGAGCTTCCACCGTCCACCCAGGTGGGTCGACCGGGAATTCGAACCATGGGCAGTTGGGCAGGGATGCAGCTAATTGCAGGTTGGCTGCCAACCCGATACCGTTTGACCAGGTATGCGGAATGAATTTCTTGAAGGACATCTCTGCCAGGGCTGCTACTTTCCGTAACTGGAAGATACCTTCCGAGAAAGCGGCATCCGCCTGGATGATGTCATAACAATTCATATCCACCAGCATCTTATATTCGTGCAGACCGATATTCAGTTCACCACCAGCGATCGGGATATCCACCGCTTCTGCCAGCTGCGCCAGTTGATGGTAGTTGTAACGCGGCAGGGGTTCCTCCACCCACAATACATTGAGATCCTGCATGGCACGCGCCACCGTCAGCGCTTCAAAGTAAGTCCAGGCACCAATTGGTTTGGGAGAAGGCATCACATGCGCCTGATTGGCATCCACCATCAGGTCAATCTGATCACCAAAGACAGAACGCACATGCTCCACCAGAGCGATGTCTTCTTTAATGGAAGGACGACGCAATCGCAGCTTGAAGGCACGCATGCCGGTATCGCGTAACTGATGAATGCGCTCAACCTGTTCCTCAAAGCTGGGCACTTCAGCCAGACTGGCATAAGCAGGCATACGGTTTTGGAAACCACCCCACAGTCGGTAGACCGGTTGCTTGGTGACCTTGCCGATGATATCCCAGAGCGCCATTTCGAACGCCCACGGGTAACTGCCATCGCGGGCAGCCACCCGCAGGTAAGGGCTGATTTGCTCAACCATGAAGGGATCTTTGCCAAGAATATAGGGAGCTACCAGATCAGCAAACGTGTTGATCCCCAGCATGCCTACTTCCGGACCGGCACCCACACCACTGACGCCTTCATCGGTGTGCACGCGTATCAGTGTGCAATTGGTGGTAGTAAAGACACGTCCGGGTGCCCAGGCAGGTCGTAGTGGTGCTGGTAATGGGTACTCAATGAGACTGCATTCAATTTGATTAATTTTCATAATGTCCTCTTCATAATTTCTAATTGGTTTGACTCATTGCAGATAAGAGCAATTCCGCTCCCTGCTGAATATGCTCACGCAGATAGGACTCGGCATTGTCATAATTACCCGAGCGAATCAAATACACCAGTTTGGCATGCCGTTCGACCAACCCCTCATAGGATGGATAATGGCTGCTGACCGTGTAGATGACCATGGTAATCTGGGTGGACATCTGCTCCCAGATGCGGATGGTGCGGGTCAGGCCAGACAAATTCATCAGCGTGCGGTGGAATTGATTGTCCAATGCAGCCCCCTGCAAACGATCTTCTTTTTGTTCCAGGGCAATCATCTGGGCAACAATCCTATCCAGCGGGGCCAGGTTGGGGTGGTTGTTGGCCATGATTTCTTTCAAGGCGATCATTTCAAGCGCAGAGCGCAACTGGTAGATTTCCTTGACATCCTCTGCCGTGAGATTCACCACATAAGAGCCTTTCGAAGGGATGATCTCCACCAGGCCGTCCTGCGCCAATCGGCGGATGGCTTCACGCACCGAGATGCGACTGACAGCCAGCTGGTCGGCCAGGGGTTGCTCCACCAGGTGTTGACCCGGTTTAATTTTCCGAGTGAGGATGGCATGAGAAAGGTTCTCATACACCTGATCAGCTAAAAGGGTTTGCGATTTTATGGGCTTTAATGCTTGTTGCCATTCGATTGTTTCAGGAATTCGTGCCATATATGATCCTTTTCTCTAACTGCTACTTAAAAACCACCTGGTAAGTTTGACCCATTAAGGTGTGAAAACGAATATGATCGGGATCACCATTCAGATTGGTATTTTCGGTGGGGAGGTGGATCCCTTTATCATCCATTACATGACTAAACTGAAGTGCAGCATCCATCATTCGGACGGAAATCTGACGATCGACGGGTTGGGATGCTATCTGCAAGGTCGCTGAGGAATCCTGCCAGCTGAATTGGGTACCATCATAAAGCTGGAAAAAGCCATCTGCACCGGGATAAATTTGCAAGCGCAGGTCTTTGCCGGCTACTTTAATCTCAGGTTCATCCATCACCGGCAACAGGGTATCGGGTGAGGGATCCAGCAGCGGGATAATAGCCCCTGCTCTGGCAAAGACTGGAAGGTATTCGATGTCAGTGCTCACCTGAATGGTTCTACCACCTTGATAGGGGGTCCCATCCCAAAAATCGCGCCAGATGCCCGAGGGCAGTTGCACATTCCAGATATCACTATGTTCAGAATAAATCGGTGAAACCAGCAGATCACGGCCAAAACAATATTGCAGTTCGTTATCGATCTGCCAGATATCAGGTTCCTCCGGGAGGGCAAAAGCCATGGCGCGTACCAGCGGCACCCCGGTTGTAGATGCAATCAAAGAATGCGTATAGATATAAGGGAATAAATCCATGTGGACACGTGCATAGTGGCGATACAAATCTAATATTTGCGATGAATACTTCCAGGGTTCCCGGCAACCCAGCCCATGCAGCTGCATGATGGGTAGGAAAGCCCCAAAAGCAATCCAGCGGGCGAAGACTTTCTCGGTGGGAGTCCCAAAATATCCACCAATATCACTGGCGTAAAAAGGAAATCCACTCAGTCCGGCGTTTTGGGCAGCTTTGATCACACTGGGGAAGCCGGTCGCCGGACCAAAATCTGAGCTCTGGTCACCAGCAAACAAGGCGCAATAGGGTTGCGATCCATCCCAGGCGGAACGTGCCAGCAGGATGCCTTGCGTGTGACGCTGCATGGCTTCATAGGTGACCTGATTGTAAAGCTGCGGGTAGAGATTGTGCATCTCCTTGCCGGTTCTGCCATCATAGAAGACGGCATCATCCGGTACCTGTTCACCAAAATCAGTCTTGAAGCCATCAAAACCCATCTTCACCAGTTTTTCGATGTGCCCCTGCCACCAAGCTACCGTGGCTGGATTGGTGAAATCCAGGCAGGAGCCCATGAACCCCGGGCTGTTCCCCAGACGATGCACATAGGTCTCCCCAGCGGAACTTTTGATCAGGAAGCCTTGCTCGGCACAATAATCATAGATCGCCTGATTGGCATCCGATTTGACAATCCAGGGGGCCACCCAGATAACAATCCGGTATCCGAGTTTGCGGGCTTCAGCCACCATTCCTTCCGGATTAGGGAAGTTTTCATTGAATTCGAAGTCGTTCAGCTGTGCTTCCCAGGCCGCATCAATTAATTTAACTGTGCCGGGCAGGTTTAACTGTCTGGGTAAGCGCAGGTCCTCTTCCACTGTGGTTTGGGTTTCAACCGTCCAATCACGAGACTTCCAGGGTCCAAAGATCCAGGCAGGGGGTTGGTAGAAGGGTTTGCCTAATAATTGAGTGTAGCGGGTGAGTAGCTCAGCGAATGGCTGCCCTGTCCATAATTGGAAAGAGAGTTGGTTGGCATCCGTGCGAATGGATACCACCTTCGGATCGTCGTAGCAGGCCAGGCGTACTTTGGTGCGGTACGATGTGAGCAGGCGCACTGCATACCCCGCGCTGGACATAAAGAAGGGGATGGGTTTATAGGTTAATCCGCCGGAAGCGCCATTGATGACATACAGGTCAATCTCCTGACCGCGCTGATCGATACGATTGAAACGTTCCCCAAAACCGAGGTAGTGCTCATCGGGTTGGGCTGAGAAGTCGATCGCAATGGTTTCGATTGTGGGATCTTCAGCCTGCAACGTAGTCTGTAAGAGATTTTCCTGGATGGTAAGCTTGATACCTAACTGGATATCTTGCTGGAATGGCGAAAATAATTGATAGTGAAAGGAATCTTTCGAATGATCAAAATCCACAACTTCCAGATCATTCCACTGGCCATTTTTGCGGACCCTGACAGCTTGCCACACAATTACCGGAATCTTTGTTCCATCCTGATCGATACGTACCGAAAAGGGATGGTTGGAAAATGAAACTTGTCTGTTAGGAGCAAAGTTGGACGTAACAGAATCAAGGCTTTGGGAGGGCATCGTACATCCTTTGAATGCGAATAATAGTATACGGTATACCGTATACTATTATTATAGATAACATTGATTGAATGTCAATATTCAAAAAAAGTTTCAGTTAGTGAATTCTAATACCTCTGCTACAGCATCCAGGGCAAATTTCATCGTTTTTTCATCTATTATTCCTAATTGGTGGATAAACCTGTTTGTTGATACTGACCGAATTTGAAATAGGTCAATGGCAGAAATTTTAGATATACCTGTGTTTTGATTCGGGAGGATTTTAACCATCCAGGGTACCTGAGCATAGTGTGGTTTCCATTCTGTGATGGGAGCGATAATTCGTAAAGGTAAGGTGCCCAGGTCATTGCTCGATAGAATCACTGATGGTCTGGTTTTTTTAATTTCCGCCCCAATAGTTGGATCAAGATTAATTAACCAGATTTCTTTACGCTTCATCGATGAAATCCTCGCTGTCTAAAGCAGAAAACGCAGTCAGTTCATCGTTCACCCGATATTCGTTTTCCATTAATTCAGCGGCTTTTCGTAATTTTATTTTTTTTTGGCGGCTAACATAGTCGCGAATTAAATCTCGGATGATTCCTGACATACTCATATTGGCTTCTTTGGCTAATTTTTCCAGTTCCTGACGATCCCAGGGATCTAAAAGCACCTGAATACGTTCCATAACTACCTCACAATAATTACACATAATAATTACACACAAAACATATGTATATTATATACACATGAAAATTGCATGTCAACTCAAATAAATTGTTTTGATTTGAGTTTGAAAATCAGAAGAAATTGTCATGTGGTCTATGCCTGCAGTCCATAGGTTCACTCGCTCTGAAATTGAATCTTTCATATCAGAAAATGCTTATCGTTCACCCTGATACTCATACCTTTTAGTTATCCAGGATGATTTCATCTAAAGAACGTTTGGGCACGTGGTGAACCTGCTCTTCATCGCGCCAATATTTATAATTGCCATCTGCTGGGAGATCTTCCACCACTACCTGCTCGACTGGCTTGCCAATGGCCAATACCAGTTTAATACTATATCGATCGTCAACCCCCAGTTCTGCTCGCAATTTTTCCCGATTGACAGAGTGGATGATACAGCCACCCAATCCCAGCTCGGTAGCCCCTAAGAGGATGCTCTGCGAAGCGATACCATGATCGCAGTCTATATTGGGGTTGATCTCGTTATCACCCAACATGATGATATATCCGGTTGGTCTTTCGCCTTCTGTAGGTCCTGGCCAATCTTTTAAATAAGCAGCCCAGGCTAGATACTGAAAAATTCTGGCATTTTTATTCGCTTCCCAGGACAAGATGTATTTCAACGGTTGTCTGTTTGCGCCGGATGCTGATAGTCTCGCCAAATCTACCAAACTGGTCAAAGTTTCCTTACCGATCGAAAAACTCTCATCAAATCGTCGATAACTTCTATTTCTCAATACAATATCTCGAATCATCGTAAACTCCTCAGTATTTTTTGGATATTTATACCTTTTAAAAAAATCAAACTGATTAACCTTACTAAGGCATCATTTCCTGAATGGCTCGATATCCAATCACTTGAATGCCTTCATTCTTGAGGAAATCTTTCATGTCAGCTTGCATAAATGTCTCGTAATCAGCTACTCTTCCACGCCAATCGGGTGAAATGGCACGCGCTTCCGGGGTGTCCTTGCTGGGATGCAGGTAGAAATGGCTCAGACCGGGTGGGAGTTTCGATAAGGCTACTTTAGCCTGCTGGGAACGGTTGTTTGGGTCATGCAGTTTAAGGCCGGTAAAATAATCCAGCATCGGGTAACCCTGTTCTTCATATTTGCTGATGATGCTTGCCATTTTTTCGGAAGATTCAAGATCAAACCCAAGTTTTTGCCATTCCTGGGCACCCCAGCGCTGGATCATGGCGGGTAATCCAAATTGATAGGCAGTCCTCAGGTACACCTGCAAGAATTTTGGATGCAGCAATGTCAGCATGTGGGTATCGACATGGGTTGGTTTAAAGCCTGCATTCAAAGCATGCCGGATTTGGGCTTCTACCTCAAGCGCAACCGCAGCAGGATCAGCCAATTCCTGTGGTTCTTCGTGTTTACGATAGAAGAATCCCTGTGGATCGAGCACGCCTGTGGATGGATCGGTAGTGGAGAGTGGACGCCAGCGGTAAGTCTCCCACTCGGAGTTAAGGGTGAGATGAATACCCAGATCGGTGTAGGGATGGTCTTCAGCATACTTCACTGTCGCCAGAAACCAAGGGCAGGGCACCATCACCGCGCCGCTGGAGATGGACCCAGAAGTATCCAGATGAGCGTAGGCATCCACTGTCGCCTGGCACATGCCAATGTCGTCGGTGTGAA
>JAHYJK010000147.1 GCA_019429225.1 Anaerolineaceae bacterium | reverse complement strand
AGCACCCGCCGCTCCAGCTGAACCTGCTGCACCAGCCGAACCAGCCGCACCAGCCGCACCCGCTGAACCTGCTGCACCTGTAGAACCTTCACCAGACTTTGAGCCAATGTCTTTAGCAGCTGCCGATTGTGAGTATGGTGGATTGATTAAAGAAATTGCCGCCCTGGATGAATTCACAGTTCAATTCAGCATGTGTGCCCCAGATCCGGCATTCCCATCTAAAGCAGCATTTACTGCATTTTCCATTCAACCCAAGGAATGGATTGAAGCTGCGATGGAATCCCGACAAATTCTCGAAAAACCCGTTGGTACCGGTCCTTACGTTCTTGATTCCTGGAATCGTGGTGACAGCATGGTCTTCAAAAAGTTTGCTGATTATTGGGGAACGCCAGCGATTGCTGACACACTCGTTTTCCGCTGGACATCCGAAGGTGCTGCTCGTTTGCTTGAACTGCAATCCGGCACTGTCGATGGTATTGATAATCCATCACCAGATGATTTTGATGTAATTGCAGCTGACTCTAACTTAGCACTTTACGAACGTGAAGCGTTAAATATTTTCTATGTCGGTTTCACCAATTTCTTCCCACCATTTGATGATGTGCGCGTTCGCCAGGCAGTTGCTATGGGTATTAATCGTGATCGTATTGTCGACAATTTCTACCCTGCCGGTTCTGAAGTTGCCAGTCACTTTACCCCCTGCGCCATTCCGAATGGCTGTGTGGGTGATGTTTGGTACGAATATGATTTAGATGCTGCCAAAGCTTTATTGGCAGATGCCGGTTATGCAAATGGTTTCGATACCAAGATATTCTACCGGGATGTATTCCGTGGTTATCTGCCAGAACCTGGTCTGGTTGCCACCGATCTGCAAGCCCAATTAAAAGACCTGGGCATCAATGCCGAAATCGTAGTGATGGAATCCGGCGCGTTCCTGGAAGAGTCTTCCGCTGGCCGTCTGGATGGTATCCACCTCTTAGGTTGGGGTGCTGATTACCCGCATGTGACCAATTTCCTGGATTATCATTTTGCTGCCAACAACCTGCAATTTGGGCAGCCATTCCCGGAAATCTATGAAACATTAATGGCTGCCTCACAGGTGGCTGATCCTGATGAAGCTGAACCGCTGTATGTGGAAGCTAACAACAAGATCAAAGAACTTGCTCCAATGGTCCCAATTGCACATGGTGGTTCTGCTACCGCTTTCAAAGCTGAAGTTGCTGGCGCACATTCCAGCCCATTAGGAAATGAATATATGGCTGTTATGGATCCAGCTGGTCGTGATACGCTGGTCTGGATGCAGAATGCAGAACCGATTTCCCTGTACTGCAATGATGAAACCGATGGTGAATCACTGCGCGCTTGCGAACAGGTTTTGGAATCCTTACTTTCATACGAAGTAGGAGCCACTGCTGTTAATCCTGGTCTGGCTACCTCCTGTGATCCGAACGAAGATTTGACCGTCTGGACCTGTAATTTACGTCAGGGTGTCAATTTCCATGATGGTTCCAGCCTGGATGCCAATGACGTTGTAATGTCCTGGGTAGTTGCCTGGGATGCTTCCAACCCATTGCATGTTGGTAACACCGGTGCATTTGAATACTTCACCTATCTGTGGTGGAATCTGTTGAATGCTGATTAATCAGCAGCCTATTGTTTAATCCGCGGGGTGGCACGGGAGACCGCGTCCACCCCCTTTAATTTCCATAATCCATAAAAGAGTAGCTTATGATACAGTATACAATTCGCCGTTTACTAATGGCTATTCCGGTTCTATTGGGCATTTTGATTGTCACATTTGCATTGGCAAGAATGATCCCGGGCGAACCCTGTAAAGCCATGCTGGGAGAAAAAGCTACCCCAGAGGTTTGTGAGCGCTTTAATGTCAGATATGGGTTTGATAAGCCCATCACGACCCAATTTGGCATTTATCTGCGAGATATTCTGAGTGGTGATTTTGGACAATCGATCCGGTTCAGTCGTCCGGTAACGATTATTTTGATTGAAAGATTACCATTAACTTTAGAGTTAGGCACGATTGCTTTGATTATCGCTATTTCCATCGGCATCCCAATGGGTATTTTATCGGCAGTGAAACGCAACTCTATCTGGGATGTTTTTACAATGATTGGGGCGAATATTGGTGTTTCTATGCCAGTGTATTGGCTGGGTTTAATGTTGCAGTTTGCTTTTGCTATTTTATTAAAAGATACATTGTTTCAGCTACCACCATCTGGAAGATTGGCACCAGGATTGGCTGCCATTCCCTTTTATGAAGTTTGGGGTTTGGAATTTGCAAGAGAAACCTTCGGATACCACTTTCTTGAATTCTTCTCTAATTTTTACATTTTTAATTCTCTTATAACAGGGGATTGGAAATTGTTTGGCGATGCGATAAAACATATGATTATGCCTGCCATGGCATTAAGTACCATTCCTCTGGCAATTATTGCTCGTATTACTCGTTCCAGTATGCTGGAAGTATTGAAACAGGACTATATTCGCACCGCCCGTTCAAAAGGTTTAAAACAAAACAAAGTGATCCTGAAACATGCTTTCCGCAATGCTTTACTACCGGTTGTGACGATCATCGGCTTACAGGTAGGCACGATTTTCGCCGGAGCAGTGCTGACAGAATCCATTTTTGGACTGGCAGGCGTTGGCAGAATTCTGTTTGAGGCGATCACAGCCCGTGATTATCCCATCATTCAGGCATTTACTGTCGTGATCGCTGGAGGTTACGTGCTCATCAACCTGATTGTTGATTTATCCTATGTGTTTATTGATCCACGGATTCGATTGGAGTAGCCATGCCCCCCATATCACTTTCCAATGAAAAACAAAAAGACTACCGCTCGAATAGCCTGTGGCGGTTGACACTGCGCAGGATCTTGCGCCAACGCAATGCAGTATTAGGATTGGTTATTCTATCCATTCTGGTATTGACGGCAATTTTCGCTGATGTGATTGCCCCTTTTGCACCGGAACAAGTATTGATTGGTCTGGAAGAAGGTATTAAAAAACGTCAGGATCCGTGTATTCATCTTTTCGGATGCCCAAAAGATCAACCACAACATTTGATGGGCATTGATGGCAATGTTCGTGATCAATTCAGCCGGGTGGTGCATGGTTCACGCATTTCTCTGATGATTGGTTTCACCACTATCAGTTTTGCCATTATCATCGGTACAATTTTGGGTTCTATCTCTGGTTTCTTTGGGGGCTGGGTGGACAATCTGATCATGCGTATTCTGGATGTCTTGATGGCATTTCCCAGTTTATTGTTGGCGATTACGATTGTTTCCGTCCTCGGTCCGGGTTTGCAAAATGCTTTACTGGCAATTGCGATTGTTACCATCCCGGTGTATGCCAGGGTGGTGCGTGGAAGTGTGTTGTCGATTAAAGAAATGCCATACGTGGCTGCTTCACGCGCTTTGGGCGGAAATTCCTTCCATATTCTGATCAACCGGGTATTACCGAATGCGATACCGCCGTTGATCGTAACCGGAACATTGGGTATTGGTACAGCCATTCTGGATGCTGCCGCACTCTCATTCCTTGGACTTGGAGCGCAGCCACCCATGCCGGAATGGGGAACCATGTTGGGCAGTGAGCGAAATCAGGTATTTACAGCACCGCATCTGGTTTTTTATCCTGGTATAGCCATTATGCTGACGGTATTATCATTCAACCTGCTGGGGGATGGATTGCGCGATGCGATCGACCCACGCCTGGGACATACCCAAAATTAGGATGGAGAGAACCATGATGCAAAATGATACAAAACCCATTCTTGAGATAAAAGGCCTGCAGACCTACTTCTACACGGATGATGGTGTGGTTAAAGCGGTGGATGGTGTTGACCTGCAGTTACATGCTGGTGAAGTGCTGGGTCTGGTCGGCGAATCTGGCTGTGGAAAGAGCGTTACTTCATTTTCGGTGATGCGCCTGGTAGATGCTCCTGGAAAAATTGTCGGTGGAGAAATCCTTTTTGAAGGCCGCGATTTATTGAAACTCGACGATGAAGGTATGCAGGCTGTCCGTGGCAAACATATTTCCATGATTTTTCAACAACCTCAGAGTAGCCTGAACCCAGTATTTACCGTAGGCGATCAAATTGTTGAGATCCTGCAGATTCACACTAATTTTGATAAAAAACAAGCCTGGGAGCGGGCTGTTGAGCTATTATCTCTGGTAGGTATCCCGGATGCAGCCAGTAAAGCAAAAGCCTATCCGCACGAAATGTCGGGTGGGCAAGCGCAACGCGTGATGATCGCCATGGCTCTGGCACTCAACCCACAGATTCTGATTGCTGATGAACCCACTACAGCGCTGGATGTTACCATTCAGGCGCAAATCCTGGATTTGATGCGCGGTCTGCGCACAAAAATTAACACAGCTGTGGTGCTGATTACGCATGATCTCGGGGTAATTGCTGAGATGGCGGATCGGGTTGCTGTCATGTATGCCGGGCAGATTGTTGAGGAGAGTGATGTCGTCACCATCTTCGAAAACCCTATGCATCCTTATACCGTCGGTTTGATCGCTTCGGTTCCCGTTCTTGGTCAGGTGAAAGCAGAACTGGATACCATTCCAGGTAACGTGCCCAATCTGGTAAATTTGCCACCGGGATGCCGGTTTGCATCGCGCTGTATAGCCAGAGAAGAACATCATCTGGAAGAAATCTGCGATCATAAAAATCCGGATTTAATCTTGATTGGAAAAGCTCACACAATTCGTTGCTGGTTATATCAAAATACTGATGGTCATCAAGCACCAATTCAGATGTAGAAAAGCGGAAGAGATAAATATGATGGAACAAACAAAAACAGTATCCGAAAATCTGATTGATGTAAAAAATCTGGTGAAATATTACCCGGTTCACGGTGGTGTCTTTAAACGTGTGGTGGCCCAGGTAAAAGCAGTGGATGATGTCAGTTTTTCAATTCGAAAAGGTGAGACATTGGGTCTGGTGGGCGAATCGGGCTGTGGAAAAACAACAGTCGGACATACTATGTTAGGTCTACTGAAACACACCAGTGGGTCGGTGATCTACAACAACACCGATGTTTTTAATCTTACTGCGCAGGAATCCAAACAGATGCGCCGGTATATGCAGATCGTATTCCAGGATCCTTATGCCTCACTGGACCCGCGTTTACCGATTGGCGACTCAATTGCGGAAGGCTTAAAAATTCATAAGATTGGGAATAGCCAGGAACGCTTTGAAATGGTGCTGGAAGCTTTGAAAAACGTGGGTCTGGAAGATTACCATGCCATGCGATATCCCCATGAATTCTCTGGTGGTCAACGGCAGCGAATTGGAATTGCACGTGCGCTGGTCATGAAGCCAAAATTCATCGTCCTGGATGAGCCCGTTTCAGCGTTGGACGTATCCATTCAAGCGCAGGTGCTGAACATTTTGCGCGATTTGCAGAAAAACTTTGGTCTGACCTACCTGTTTGTTGCCCATAACCTGGCAGTGGTCGAGCATATTTCGGACCGGGTGGCAGTCATGTACCTGGGTAAGATTGTAGAATTGGCTGACCGGGATGAGTTATTCCTGCGTCCAACACATCCGTACACCAATGCGCTCATGTCAGCCATCCCGATTCCGAATCCAAAGCTTAAACGCGAAAGAGTCATTCTGGAGGGGGACGTGCCCAGCCCGTTGAATCCGCCTAAAGGTTGCCGCTTCCACCCGCGTTGTCCCTTCGCCAAACCGGATTGCTCGGAAACAGAACCAGCATTAAGAGAGGTTCTGCCCAACCACTTTGTGTCCTGCCACTATGCGGAAGATTTTATAAAGTAAATGATTTTTAAATCGAACCTGAGTAATCAATGCTCAGATTTTTTTGTGTAGAACCTCGAAATTTTTTTGATGAAATAATATGCTTATAATGTTCCGTAGAAGAACATGAGCAAAGCGAGCTGTTTTATTCGGAAAGCAACCAGAGAGGATGCAGCCTTCATCTGCCGATTGATCTGGCGGGTGGGGATCAATCCGCTTGGGTTGAATTGGCGACGATTTGTGGTGGCTGTGCATGAGCATGGGGTCAGGATTGGTTGTGCGCAGATAAAGAGCCATAAGGATGGATCGCTGGAGTTGGCATCGGTTGCGGTTGTGCCATTGTACCGTCATCAGGGGGTTGCAGAAACAATGATTCATGAGATCTTAGAAGAACAAAATCCACCCATCTATCTCACCTGCCGGGGCTCACTGGTATCTTTCTACGAGCGCTTTGGGTTTTCTGAATTGTTTGAATTAGAAACATTGCCAGCCTACTTTCGCAAGGTGAAGAGAGTCTTCAACTGGCTGGAAAAGTTGAATTGGGTGGAACGACTGGCTGTTATGGTGTGGAAAGGGAAATGAGTTGTTATTGAGTTTTGCAGATATTTTAAGATAAGAATCCAAAAATTCTATTGAATTTGGCATCAAAATTTGGTAAGATTCATAAACCTTATTATTCCAATATAACTGTATCATTTCGATAAAGGCACTCCCATTGTGAAATGGGGTCGCAAAGTCATGGGTCTGTTTTTCTAAAGAAAAGAAGAATAGACAGCCAGACCGCCGATTATTCTCAGGCGGTTTTTTTTAACTCACAAAGGAGGTTAGAGGGAAAAAATCAATCCTGGGCTGAAAAAAATTAAATGGAGGGACGTAATGAAAGGAAAATTTACGAAAGTGCTTGGTATTGTGTTGTTGTTGGGGGTTTTCATAACTTCTTCGGTATTCGCCAGCGATGTTGGCCCTGTTGAGCCATTATCCCCTGTGCCTGTCATCGAAAGTTATGAAATGGTTGATGAAACACCGTCTGCCTGGTTTGTGGAATTTCGCAGTTTACCATTGGCTGCAGGTGGAAACATAAAACAAATCAAGGCTGAGAAAGATAATTTCACGAAAGCAGCTGCCAAAGAAAAGATTGAATTGACACAACGCTATGAATTCAATACTTTATGGAATGGGATTTCCATTGAAATAAAACCATCTCAGTTAAATAGATTGTCCACTCTTCCAGGGGTGGTTGGGGTTTTTCCGGTTGAGGTAATTTCTATCCCGGAGAATTTTGAGAGCCCAAGCCCAGAGCTATACACCGCCCTGGCAATGACAGGTGCGGATATTGCCCAAAGTGAATTGGGTTATACCGGCAAAGGGATAAAAGTTGCGATTATGGATACCGGCATCGACTATGATCATCCAGATCTGGGTGGTTGTTTTGGCCCTGGATGCCGGGTTTATACAGGCTGGGACTTTGTGGGCGATGCCTATAATGCGGATTCCACCTCCCCTTCTTATAATCCAGTGCCAGAACCTGATCCGTATCCGGATGATTGCAATGGGCATGGTACGCATGTTTCCGGTATCGTGGGAGCCAATGGGACCGTTGTAGGTGTGGCACCGGAGGTTAGTTTTGGCGCTTACCGTGTGTTTGGATGTGAGGGATCCACCACCGCTGAGATCATGATGATGGCGATGGAGCAGGCATTGAAAGACAAGATGGATATCCTCAACATGAGTATTGGCTCTGCTTTTACCTGGCCACAATATCCAACCGCCAAAGCTGCCGATCTGCTGGTTGATAAAGGCATGGTGGTGGTAGCCTCCATCGGGAATAGTGGCGCAAATGGACTCTATTCTGCTGGCGCTCCTGGCTTGGGCGAGAAAGTGATTGGGGTGGCATCTTTTGATAATACCGATGTATTTCTGAATTACTTTGAGGTGAATTCTCGGATGATTGGCTACGTCCCAATGACTTTTTCCGGTCCGGTACCAACTTCAGGAACGGAAGAAATTGTATATATTGGACAGGCTTGTAATGTAGATGAATTATTAGAAGATCCAGTGGAAAAAGTTGCCTTAGCAGTACGTGGAGCTTGTTCCTTCGCTGAAAAAGCACTGAACGCTTTCGAAGCTGGGGCAGTTGGGGTAGTGATTCATAATAATGCTGCTGGGATTTTTAATGGAACTTTAGGAGCACCTTTAGAAGGATATGAACATCTTCCGGTGGTGGGAATTTCCCAAGCTGATGGCTTGTTCATTCGGGCGCAGGAAGAACCTATCTACATGACCTGGACGGATCAGTTGGCTTCCTTCCCCAGCCCAACAGGTGGGTTGATTTCCTCCTTCTCCTCCTACGGACTTGCGCCTGATCTTACCCTCAAACCTGACATTGGTGCACCGGGGGGTAACATCTACTCAACCTATCCTCTGGAGAAAGGCGGCTATGCTACCATGGGTGGTACATCCATGTCTTCTCCGCATGTGGCTGGTGCAGTGGCGTTGTTGTTGCAGGCAAAACCCAAGCTCAAAGCATATGAAGTCAGGGATATTCTGCAGAACAGCGCTGACCCGAAAGATTGGTGGGGATACCCAGGTGTAGGCTACATAGATAATGTCCACCGTCAAGGTGCCGGTATGCTGGATATCGATGATGCCATTCTGGCAACCACCCACATTATGCCAGGAAAGATCTCCGCTGGAGAAGGGGAAGCTGGACCATTTACACAGACCTTGCTGGTTACTAATACCAGTAAACAGAATGTGACCTATGATCTATCCTATGTGAATGCCTTATCTACTGGTGGGGTCACTACACCAACATTCTTCCTGTCAGATGCGTCAGTATCATTCGGTGTTGATAGTCTGACTGTGCGAGCAAACAAGACGGTGAAACTGGACGTAACCATTGATCCTGCAACCGCACCAGGTAACGGCCAATATGGTGGCTATATCGTGCTTACACCTCAAGGGGGTGGACAGGTGTATCGGGTTCCATTTGCAGGTTTTGTGGGAGATTATCAGGGAATTCAAGCTCTGACACCTACTGCCAATGGGTTCCCATGGTTGGGTATTTTATATGCCGGTTCGTTTTATAATTTTGCTGAAAATGACTTCTGGGTTTACTCCATGCTAGGTGATGATGTGCCCTATTTGCTGGTTCATTTTGATCATCAGATTGAGGTATTCAGAGTGGAGATTATTCAGGCAAAAAGTGGTCAGTTGATCCATCCGGTGTTCAATGCAGCTATCTATGAAGAATATTTACCGCGTAATTCAACGGCTGGTGGATTCTTTGCCTTTGCCTGGGATGGAACCCGCATCCAGAGCAATGGTTACAATGGGGTGGGTAACACGCAGGATTTGACCATCCCTGTGCCAGATGGCATGTATAAATTGGTGATCAAAGCCTTGAAAGCCAATGGCGATGCTAACAATCCGGCTCATTGGGAAATCTGGGAATCTCCTGAATTTGAGATTGACAGACCGTAAATTTTATCTTAAGAAGCAAAAAAGGAGCAGGTAGAAATATCTGCTCCTTTAAATAACTTACTACCGATCCACAGCTCCTTCGGAATAAGGCGGATTTGGATTTTCGCAGAAGA
>JAHYJK010000146.1 GCA_019429225.1 Anaerolineaceae bacterium | reverse complement strand
AGATCAAGGAAATTATGGGGGAGAAGATTGTGCGATCCGATGCTGAGTTTGTGAAAGAAGTGACCGGATTCCCAATTGGGGGTGTCCCTCCATTGGCGCATACCCAAACGATCGAGACCATCATTGATGAGGATTTGTTGAAATATGAAGAAATCTGGGCTGCGGCTGGCACGCCGAACGCTGTTTTTCGTTTGAGCCCACAGGAATTGGTGCTGATCACCAACGGGAAGGTTGAAAAGATTACTTAAGCTTCATGCAGAAATTGCCACTTAGTTCATTTTTACAGAATTCATGCACAGAAAACTTAATCGGTGATCAATAATACTTTTGATTCTGCAACCTTCAGGTATAAAGCATAGCCAAAATACATCAGGGGAAAAATCAGGGATATGATTGCAATCAATGAACTGGGATTCCATACCAGCATAATTAAAAATACAAAGTACAGGATTGACAGGCTTTTTGCCAGCCTGACTTTACCAGGGGTGCTGAATGAGACAAACTTAAATGGCACAAAGACCAGAATTGCCAGAATCACCAGAATAATGCCATTGATGAACACTGGCCATTGGAAAGTAAATAAATACAAAGCCACCAAATTCCAGAAATTGGGAAACCCGGTGAAGTATCCATCGTCCGTTTTAGCTTCTGATTGACAAAAACCATATACCGAAGCTAGCAATAACAGCGGAATGACGAAAATCCAGGTTCCTGTGATCAGTTCAAATCGCCAGATAAAGAAGACCGGTAAAAAGGCATAATTGAGGTAATCGGTAATATCATCCAGTTTGCGGCCATCAAATCCAGGTGTCCAATGTTTGATGTTGAATTTGCGCGCCAGGGTACCATCGGTCGCATCGACCACTAAAGCAACTCCCAGCCAGAAAAAAGCAAGTCTGGCATCATAAAATACCATCGCATACAAAGCCATAAATCCACATATCAAACCGAGGCCGGTGTACAGGTGAACCAGCCAGGCACGTGCCAAATTCCAATTCATTTGCTTTAAATAATTCATAAACCAACTTTTAACACAGGAATTTTCCAGAAAACCTATCTAAATGTAATAAAACCTGGATGCTTGATTGTACCAAATTCAACGCATTTCTGTTCTATCATTTTTGTCTTTATCTATGTGAGCTTGCATACAAAAATATCCCGACCCGTAAGACACAAAACACCAAAGCTATACAATACGCTCAAAACCCTTGTATTTTACGCGTATATGCTCTATATTAAGAAAGGTTCAGGCGTGAAGTCTGATAATTATTTCCAGATTAAGATCTGGAAAACTATAAAACCCAATTAAAGAAGGAGATATTCCATGGATTTTGAAGGTTATTGCGTTAAGTGTCGTGCAAAGGTTCAGGTAAAAGCTGGAACCGTAAAAGTATCTGAAAATGGGCGTAAAATGGTACAGGGTGTCTGCCCTACATGTGGCACCAAAGTAACCCGGTTCTTACCCAACAAATAATCGTATTTCTGAATCTAATTTTAGAAAACCAAAAGGGTGATGTTGACATTACTGTCAAATCACCCTGTTGGTTTAAATGTTATTATTCAGTAGTAAAGCTGTTCTGAACTCTGCCAGTGATAAGCTGGGAATAGATACTGCATTCTGGAAGAGGTTTCAGGTTAATGCCTACAAAAATGGTATAACGTACGCCACTTTGTAGTGTTTGTATTGGATGTAGAATCACATAATCGTTTCTATAAACGATCGATAAGATTTCCAGTTCCACATTCATAATCGTTGAAGAGATACAAGCATTGGATGCTGGACTCGTTTTTTGACAGAGTACAATGTTTTTTGTATCCCCATAAAGCAGGGTTGCTGGATCAATGGATTGATTAAAAACAATCACAGGTTGTGTATTCACTGGTACGTTTACGCTTCCATCTGAAGGAATAAAATACTTGATCAAAGGGATATTCGTGCCCGAGGTGTTACATACAACTAATGTAGCTGTGGGAGTTGGACTGGGTGTGAAGGTTATTGATGGTGTTAAGGTCGGTGTTTGGGTTGAAGTTAATGTGGGAGAAATGGTGCCAATAATGATCGGGGTCCCTGTATGAGTTGGTGTCCACGTTTGTGTATATGTTGACGTAAAGGTGGGTGTGGGTGGCAATGTTGGTGTAGTTGTAAGTGTTATCGTAAATGTAGGAGTTGGAATCACTGTTGGCGTAAGCGTTGGTGTGCCTGTATGGGTGGGCGTATAAGTCTCTGTATTGGTGACAGTAGGCATTAATGTTGGTGTATTTGTAAAGGTCTGCGTTGGAGCAGGTGTGAAAGTACTTGTTGCCGCATGAATAGGTGTATGCGTCGCTGTGAATGTGGCAGTTGGTATTAGCGTCGGTGTATCGGTAAAGGTCTGCGTTGGAGCAGGTGTGAAAGTACTTGTGGCCGTATGAGTAGGTGTTGAAGTAGTCGTGAATGTGGAAGTAGGATTTAGAGTTGGTGTATTGGTTGATGTTAATGTCGTTGATTTCGTTGGTATTGGCGTTTTCGTAGGCGTGGAAGTAATAACAACATTCGTTGTGTTTGTTTTTATAGGTGTGATGGATGATATTTGAGTATTGGTTCGAGTGGGGGTTCTACTGGGGAGAATTACAACAATGGGTGTGTTGGTTAATGTAGGTGAAAGAATTGGTACACTGGTTTGTGTCCATAAGAGCATTGTTGGGAATGGGCTGACAGACGGAGTTGGACTTTCTGGTTGGGTGGGATTTGTACCCGGTGCCACCACAGGGGAAACAATCACTTGCGGAACCGGATTCTGCAATTCCGTAAGTAATTCTTCCATTCTGCTTTCCAATTCTGACCCACTAAGATTTTGATCATACAAAATTTCCGAGAGGATTCCAATATCTACGTTAGGCAGCTGATCGCCAAAAATTTCAGCTCGATAATCTGCCTTTTCCTGCGCGTGAATACCCATCGGAATTTCGGATAATTTTAAATTTCTATCCGTAGAAAACACTAAAGAACTGACTTTGATAATCAGAATTAGAATAAATACAATTAAAAAGACATTAAATTGGGATACCCTTTTTCGAGAAAATCTGTTTTTCCAGTGTGAAATATTCATATGTGAATGATCCCAAATTACTGGTCGACTAAAGTTAAGAATATCTTGGTTAATTCCGGATCAAAATGTGTACCTGCACCTTCTTCAATGGTTTTTATTGCCTCATTTTTCGTCATGGCTTTGCGGTAAACACGATCATTCGATATTGCATCCCATACATCCACCAATGCAAAAATTCGAGCTTCAATTGGAATTTCATCTCCCTTAAGTCCACGTGGATATCCTTTTCCATCCCAACGTTCATGGTGACAATAGGGAATTGTCAAAGCTGGTCTCAAAAAATGAATATCCTTTAACAATTCATAAGCAAAGGTTGGATGGTTCCGCATTATTTCCCATTCCTCTTCGGTAAGTTTTCCTGTTTTATTTAAAATACTGTCTGGAATTCCCATTTTCCCAATATCATGTAGTAGCGTTCCACGACGGATATGACTGTATTTAGATCCCTCAATATTCATTAGTACGCACATTTTGTCCATTAATTGGAGCACCCGATCAGTATGACCTTTCGTTTCTTCGCTACGCAAATCTAGTGCCCTAGACCATCCCTCAAGAGTGATGTCATACGCCTCAAGGATTTGATTTCTAGATTCATTCACATTTTTTATCATTTTATTGAAAGTCTCAGCCATCACTGAAAATTCATCGTTACTGGAGGGATTAATTCTTACATTAAAATCTCCACTCATCACCTTTTTTGATGCTTCTACCAATTCATTTATTGGTTTGGTAATGATATTGGATAAAATAAACCCAATGATTATTATGAGTAGAAAAACCAAAGCTGCTAGAGTAGTAATATGAATCCTCGTAATACTGGTCATACTTACCAAAAAAGATTCACCAAGTGCGATTCCAAGCACTCCCAAGTCCTTGCCTTCACGCACTTCCCAGGCTGCAAATATCTCCCGATAGCCAATATTTCTGACTTCAATCTTGCGGTTATTGGATTCCATATAGCTGACATTATTTTGATTCCTCAAAATCTGGGTTACCTCGAGCGGTGTAAGTTGACTGGTTGTTAAAAATGTGCTTGCCAGTGGTTTTCCATCAAAATCATAAAATGTAATTTGAGCCAGTGTTTCTTCCCGTAATTGATTGGTTAAATCACTTAAAGGTCTTCCAACTAGAATCACACCTATTGGTTTTCTGTCAGAATCTACCACAGGACCAGAAACAAACAAAAAATCACCCTTATCACTACGGACATATCCAGAGAACTTATTTCCGGACTCATCCGTTATTCCATGCAAAACGGATTGAACAAATGGTTGATCCATAAACACCGATGCTCCCCCGGTGCTAAATTCATAATCCTCAATATTTCCGCCATCAACGTGATAAGTAGATAAAACTACATTTCCCTGTGCGTCTAAAAATATCACAGCAGATTGGCGATTATTGACAATATTCCCAAAAGTCAGTTCCCGTAATTTTTCAGGTTCATTATTTTCAAGTGCTTCCGGAACTCCTTGGCTATATGCCAGTAACCTGAGAACCTTGAGCATTTGACCTTCTTCCACCACAATTCTTTCTGAAGCTAAGATGCCAGCTTCCAGTAGCTGATTGGTAAAGCGTTCTTCAATGGTATCAAACACAACTCTGGTAACCACAAAAGCAGCCCCTATCACCAGAATGATGCCCAGTATCAGGTAAGGTAATGTAACCTTTTCTTTGATATTGAGTGGAAGATTATTAAATGTTTTTGTAACCGATTTTGTTATTTTCATTTTTCTCTTTACAGACGGACATCTTTGTTATATTTACTCAGGCCATTCATTTGATTTCGCAATCGTATAAGTAATTTTCTTGGTGAGTGAAACTTTCTGTGTGATTCAAAAAAGGTTCCTTATTTAAATTAAATTCACAATTCAACGATTGAGTAATTTTTGAGTCTTATTTCCATTGATATAGGGCTTATCTCCTTATTCCAGTATCGTAGTGAAATTGCTCTGATCCCTTCCTCCCAGAGGTTTAGAATAGGTAGAACACTCTGGAAGTGTCTTGATTTGATTACCAGCAAACAGGGTGTAGAGAATACCTTTCTGCAAGGCCTCTTGTGGATGGATAATCAGCCAATCATTGTAATAGATGACAGAGCGAAGCTCCAAATATGCATTAACTTCTGTTCCAGAACGACAGGAGTTGGATGCTCCACTAACTTTTTGACAGATGACAACATGACTTGCATCGCCATATGTTAAGGTAGATGAATCCATAGACTGGTTGAAAACGATAACTGGGATAATATCTACCGGCACATTCACACTGCCATCTGGAGGAAACATATAAGCGATAATTTCTGAATTTAGGTTCACATTACAGGTTGTTAGCGTTGCAGTAGGTGTTGGTGTCAGGGTAGTTGTGGGTGTGAATGAAGGAGTTAATGTATTTGTAGCTGTTAATGTTGGAGTAAAGGTCATTGTAGGGGTTGCACTACTCGTCAATGTTGGTGTGAAGGTTTCCGTAGGGGTAAACGTCAAGGTTGGCGTGAATGTATAAGTAGCCGTGGGACTGTTGGTCCATGTCGGCGTAAATGTGAATGTAGGGGGTAACGAAGGTGTAAATGTGGGCGTATGAGTTAGACTTGGAGTCACGCTGCTGGTCCAGGTAGGTGTGAAGGTATGAGTTGAAGTAAACGTCATTGTCGGAGTAAAGGTAAAAGTAGCAGTGGGACTGTTGGTAGATGTCGCAGTAAATGTAAATGAGGGTGTCACACTGCTGGTCCAGGTAGGAGAGGCCGTAAAAGTCGGTGTCCAGGTCGAAGTATTGGTCATCGATGGTGATAGCGTGAAGGTAGGTGTGTTTCCCGGAGCCTGGGTTCGGGTACTGGTGCCAGTGACTGGAATCAAAGTATTTGTGGCTGTCCAGATGATTGATGCTGTATTGGTTGCCGTGAGTGTATTTGTGCTGGTTGTCGTGGTAGAAGGGATGACCGTCAATGTATTGGTAGGTAAATTTAGATTTGCTGTGTCTGTCGGCGTAGGAAGATTATTAACTACCTCTTCATTTGTTTCTGGTGGATTAGTTGCCTGGGGTACTGGTTGTTGCAATTGTTCTTCCACCAGAGCGACACGTTCCTCCAGGGGAACTTCATTTTCAGAATTTCTATTAGAATCACTCAGAACTTCTTTAACGATGGCTAATTCCACCCCGGGAAAAGCAAATTGTTCCACGCCATCACGATAATTGGCTTCTTCAATTGCCTGAACGACTACCGGGATTTGGAAGAATTGTTCTTCATTTGGTGCAACAAATATTGTCACTGTGCCTACTACCACACTGCTAATGATGACAAAACTTAAAAGCAATGAGCCGATCCAATACAGGTTATGAAGGAGTACGCCAGCTTTGACTTTTACGAAGAACAATTTCATTGATTTATCCAGTTTGAGTTTCTTTGTTATTCACGTACCAAATCTAAAAATATTTCTGCAATTCCAGGATCAAAATGTGTTCCAATTTCACTGCGAATTGTATTAACAGCTTCCTCTTTTGTCATGGCCAATCGATAAGGGCGGTCAGTAGTGATCGCATCCCAGGCATCTACCAGGGCAAAAATACGTGCTTCCAGTGGTATCTCTTCCCCTTTTAGACCCTGTGGGTACCCGCTTCCATCCCAATGTTCATGGTGGCAATACGGAATGGTCAGTGCAGGTTTCAAGAACTCAATATCTTTCAGCATTTCACAGGCATAATTTGGGTGTCTTTGCATAACTGAGAGTTCTTCTTCAGTCAATGAATCAGGTTTGTTCAGGATCATGTCAGGAATGCCCATTTTACCAATGTCATGAAGTAAGGCACCACGCCGGATGTGGTCCATTTTCGATTCTTCGATACCCAAACCTCTGGCAGCTTTGACCATTAACTCCAAGACACGGTCAGTATGGCCTTTGGTTTCTTCATTACGGTACTCTAATGCTTTAGACCAACCCTCGAGCGTACTATCATAGGAAGCCAGAATCTGATTTTTCGAATCGCGCATGCTTATGATCATTTGATTGAAATTCTCGGTTAACAATGCCAATTCATCTTTGCTGACAGACTTGACATTGACTTCCAGGTCTCCTGCTTTAACTTTCTTTGAAGCATCCACCAATTGCAAAATAGGATGGGTAATCAAAATGGAAAGATTGACGCCAAACATAATCACCAGCAACAAAAGCAGGCCAGTCATAATGGTGATCTGTAAACGAGTCACCTTGGTGGTACTGACAAGAAAAGTCTCGCCTAAGGCTACCCCCATGACACCCAGATTGCTCTCACCACGCACTTTCCAGGATGTTAATAATTCCCGGTAGCCGATGTTGCGTACATTCATATCCCGGCTGCTGCTGGAGCGGATGAAACTGGCATTCGCCTGATTGAGGACGACGTTGCGAACTTCCTGATCATCCAATTCCAAGGGTGCAGTAAATGAGCTTGCGAGTACTTTCCCTTCAAAATCATACAGGGTGATTTGCGCCAATGTTTCTTCTCGCAGTTGATTAACCAGAGATGAAATAGGCGTTCCAACCAGTATTACGCCTGCAAAGTCTTTATTGTCTGTGTAGACCGGACCTGCGACATAAAAATAATCACGGTTATCCCTTTTTACATACCCGGCAAATTTATCCCCCCGTTCATCCGCGTGCTGCAAGAGAGCGTTCTGAACAAAGGCTTGATCCGAAAAAATATCCCCCCCACCCGTGCTGAAATCGTAATTCTCAATATTTTCACCGGTGCGATGATTTACCGATAACATCCGCTTGCCATTGATGTCCAGAAATTCGACAGCTTCAGTCTGGTTGTTCAGAATGATTCCAAAGGTTAATGAGCGGAGGTTTTCAGGGTCATTCTCAACCAGTGCTTCCGAGACCCCTGTACTGTAGGCTAACAGCCGCAATACTTTCAACATCTGATCCTCTTCTTCCACCATTCTGGATGTCGCCAGACTGCTGGATTCAACCAGTTGATTGGTAAAACGTTCTTCTACGGTGTCGAAAACAACCTGAGTAACCACATAAGCTGCTCCGAACAATAAAATAATAGAGAGAAAGAGATATGGAATGGTCACTTTCTCTCTAATATTGAGGGGCAGCTTGTTAAAAGCCTTTGAAAATGTTTCAGTCAGGTTCATAACATCCGGCTTTCTATGTAAAAAGATATGCACCATTAGTTGCAAGATCGTTACCAGTTAACAAAATTGAAAGGTTTTTTTGGGGTTGGGGTCAAGGTGCGATGCACTTAGGGATGAGGAGGATACCTGGAATAAACTTATGACGAGTGATCCTTCAGAATCCAAAAGTGCGTTGCACCTCTCTTTTTGGGGTGAGTTAAGACAAGGTGCATCGCACTTCTGGTCTTGGGTTAAATGGGAACCTCTTCCCGGATGTTTGTGTTCTGGTTCATCCTTAAGTGCAACGCACCGGGTTGTGAAAAGTTTTTTACCCTGTTTTTCCTATTGACTCTTCCGTTTGAGTTTCTATAATAAAAAATGAGAATGTTATTAAAAATTGCATTTTTGTAAGGATTGCAAAAGAGGTCTGATGTCTGCTGTAATGCGAAGTCAGACCTTCTAAAATTTCAGGAGGTAAATCAAATGAAAAAAATGTTGTTCAGTTTGTTCATGGTCGTTGCAATTGTACTGGGGAGTACAACGACCGCGTTTGCAGCTCCGGATAAGTTGATCGGGGT
Source organism: Anaerolineaceae bacterium (assembly GCA_019429225.1). Taxonomy (GTDB): domain Bacteria; phylum Chloroflexota; class Anaerolineae; order Anaerolineales; family Anaerolineaceae; genus UBA6170. The sequence continues at coordinate 714 of JAHYJK010000146.1, read as the reverse complement.
GAATGTTGTTCTCAACACGGATTTAAACGATGAAATCCTTGTTGAATTGGGTACCCACGGAAAAGTACGGGATTTGATCCCTGCCATTGATGCACTGACCATGCAGGTACGCGAGAGTAAATTGGGTACCATTCGGGCTTTGCCATTTGTGGAAGCTGTTAACCCAGATGCGGAACGGAATGGTGCACCGGTAGACACAGTGGCTGTTGAGGATTTTATGAATGGTCTCAGTACCTGGAATCTGGATGCAGTGAATGTGACCGACTTCGGTTTTGATAATCGCCAGGTTGAATATGATGGCACAGGGGTTTATGTGGCGGTGTTGGATACAGGTCTGGTCGATACCTGGCGGCAATTCTTCCCACAAGAGCGTATTGCGACAGAATATGCCAAATCATTTGGTGGTGGCGGCGGTGAGGTCGGAAATGTCTCTGAACAACCAAATAAGTGGGAACATGACCAAAACAGCCATGGCACGCATGTCACCAGCACAATTTTGGGTTATAACCGTCGAGGAACTCCTGTTAATGGTGTTGCCCCAATGGCGACTGTCATTCCAGTGAAGGTCCTTAACCAGAATGGATCCGGTTGGTCATCTGTGGTAGCACGAGGAATCATGTACGTAGCTGAACTCAAAGCTGGTCCATTGTCGGATCATCCCGTCGTGATTAATATGTCTTTGGGTGGATCAACACTGGATGCGATGGAACAAGA
>JAHYJK010000145.1 GCA_019429225.1 Anaerolineaceae bacterium | reverse complement strand
TCTAACAACTGCTTACAGGTTTCATCCATACAGATTTGTGGTTGTTTTGGATCATAGGTTCGGATATACACTTCTAAAACATCTTCCATATTGCAGACAAACGCTGCATTCGCTTTACGGGGAATGAATATTCCCCTTTCAACCAAGGTTTAAGTTCGTTTTTATGAGCGTGGTACTAATGGTATCATGCGAAACGCATTCAATAATCTCCAGCTTTACAGACCGCTCTTGTAAAAGGCATATCGACCACCGCTCATATCCTTCTGACGCTTCTCCGCATGCTAAAGCGATGAGATGAGCTTCCGCATTCCCATCCAGTCGGTGCTGGTACTCACGATCAGGTTTTTTACGGATTATTGCTTCTGCTAACCCTCTTTCAGTGAATGCTTTACGCACAATGGTCACTGTAAGTGGATTGATATCAAACGCTTTGCATATTTCCGCATACGTCCAATTCGGACTGCCTTCCTCGCAATCAGACTTGAGCAGTATTCTCGCACGGCGGTGTTTCCTGGCTGGGGCATTCCCAGATGAAACAAGTTTTTCGAGTTAGGTTCGTTCTTTAGAGGTGAGTTTAACAAAGTTCTTCTAATACATGAACTTGCTACTTGGATGAATTTCTTTCTAAAGGAAGAATTTTCATGCCAATTATCAGTTTCATTTTTGACAGATAACTAGTTTTCGTTGAACTCAAAATTCTTGAGGTTACTTACTTCCAGAGGTGAGAATTTGTTCCATGATTTGACGACCAAGTTCTCTTACTTCCTGAGAAGAGCCATTTTCCAGCGTTAATACAAAAACCAGAGGTGTTGCCTGCCAGTCTGGCATCGTTCCCGTTACATACCAATAAATTGGATTCTCTCCTGAGTCATTTGATGAGGTTATTTCCCAGGCAGGGTAATCTTTACGACTGAAGTAATTGGCTGTCTGATTTGCAGAAAGAGTGTCAATTGTTCGAATTGGCTCTTTAGCAGAGAATATCACCCAATTCTGTTGAGGTGTATTTACTGCCAATGTTAATCTGGGGTAAAGTATTTCACCTGCGTTTGAAAATGCAGAGACTGACCTGGCAACTTGAAGGGGAGATAATAAAGTAGAACCAAATGACTGTTGCGATTCAGGAGCCATTAAAGATACAGGTTCAAAAGGAAGTTCGAATGAATAATTTTCATCCCAACCAAATTTCCGAATTATTTCATTTTCTTTTCCCACCTCAATCAATGAATTCAGGAATTGATTGGCATTTTCACACCCACTCATCAGGGCAATTTTCAGGTTTTTTCTTTCAAGACTGGATAGTGGAATTGCACAATTTCCTGCTTCAAAGAAATTATCAGGACCAATTTCGATAGAATTTTCAATTAAAAATGCATATGTGAATAAACTGGAGATTTCCCCAATTTCATATTTGCCTTGCGAGACTCGATTGATCAATGGCGCGTTTTCATCCATAGATAATTCGTCCCACGCTTCATCTAATTGAGCCGGGTTGAAACTGGGTGAAGACCATAAACCCAGAATCTCACCTGTTTTTGCGTTCATGATCACGGCTGCACCATGATAATCCTGGAGTGTATCAACTAATTGTTGTTGCCGATTCAGGTCAATGGTAGTTCTGATATCCCTGCCATCCGGTGGACGGGCATAGAGTAATTCATTCCACCAAATATCTGAAGTTGGGATACCAGCTAATCCTCGCAGATAGGTATCCATACTGGCTTCTAAACCAGTCTGCCCTAAAAATGGGTGGTTATACCCAACAGTTGTAGATAGGGAAGGCTCCTGTAATATGCGTTCAAATGATCCACGATCACCGCTGGTGATCAAAATTGGATTATTTTGTCGGTCCAGCAAATCTCCACGCGGAACATAACGGTCATTAATAATTTTTCTTAAGTTGTCGGTTCTAACAAGCAAACCATCCGAGCGGATGGTAGCCCAATATGTTGTGATCAAGGCAATAAAAATAAAACTGAACACAATCAATGAATATGTAATTAAATAAGGTGTAACTTCATCCTGAACGACGGCTCGTGAAGATTGATTTTGACTGATCCAAAGTAAGATGAGAATGGCTATAAATACGGTCAGAAGCGAGGATCCACCATAGGACATAAATGGCAGTGTAACCCCTGTTAAGGGTAAAAATCTTGTGTTTCCCCCGATAATGAGGATTGATTGGATGGAGAGGAATATCGTGATTCCTGATGCCAATAACCTTTGATACTGATTTCTACCCTTGATGGCTATTGAGAATCCTCTATAAGTTAGAAAAGCAAATAAACTGACGATAAAGATACTACCAAACAAACCCAATTCTTCACTGATTGCAGCAAAGATGAAATCTGAAATCGCTACCGGGACAATCCCAGGGCTGCCCAATCCTGGTCCTGTTCCCAAAATACGACCTGCAGCAATAGCCTGAATGGATTGAATAATCTGATATGAGCCACCGGATGCATCCACCCATGGATTCAACCAGCCATCAATTCGGATCTGGATGACACTAAAATTCTGGTATCCAAAGTATCCAGCTATCACAATGATTGATAAGAATAAAATTACAGAGCGTTTTCTCCCGGAAACGATAAAGATAAAAAATGCATAAATAATCAGAAAAACGGTTGCTGTGCCAAGGTCTCGTTGGGCAAAAAGGATCAGAATGGCAGCGATCACAATAACCAGTGAAGGCATAATCAAGACAGATAAATTCTTTCGTAGTGCCCAGTTATCAGCAAAAAAAGCTGAAAGAAAGATGATAAATAATAGTTTTAATGGTTCGGAGGGTTGGAAGTAAATTCCACAGCATCCCAACCAGAGACGAGGACCTTCCCCACCGGGGTAAATCCCAAAAAAGAATGTTAATCCAGTAACAAGCAGACCCAAAGTAAGCCAGATGTATTTGTATCGACGCAGCAGATTGATAATCGTGGGAAGTTTCACACCAAAAAATAAAACGCAAGAACTAAGACTAAACCAGATTAATTGACGCCATCCAAATGAAATCGAAAGACGGAATATGGTAAGCAATCCAATTCCGGCTAACATATACACGATCGGTAAAATGTATGGATCCCGATTGGGTAAGAAACGGATACTGGATTTATGAATCAAGAAACTGAGGATGAGCCATACCACGAATCCAACCCATTGTTCCCACTTGATTGGGGTTTGCCAATTCATTGTACGAATAACCGGTGCAAATGTGAGCACAGTGCTGTACAGAAAAAGGATTAAACCACCCAGAAAAAAGAGGCTGAATTGAAGACGATCTCTATCATTAAAGAAAATATTCTTAATTTGATTCACGGTAAATATTTATTAATAAATATGCTCAGTTTTTCTTTTTGGTTTGAATCCACATAATCTGGATGGGTGGTTATTGCACTGGCAAGTGCATGCTGACAGGCACAATCATATGGTTCATGTTTTTTGATGAGATTGAGCACTGAATCATTGGCTATTTGGCCATTTTTCTTTAGAACTTTTAAGATCATCTCAACGGAAACTGTTTCTTCATGGACATGCCAGACATCATAATCGGTTACGTGGGCAAAAGCTGCATAACACATCTCAGCTTCACGAGCAAGAAATATCTCAGGTGAAGTGGTCATCCCTATGATAGACATCCCCCATGACCGGAATAAATTTGATTCTGCTTTGGTTGAGAATCTTGGTCCTTCAATTGTAACGAAGGCACCACCTTTGTGGACTCTTGTACCTGTTTCTACCACCGATTCATATAATAACTGAGATAGGTGTGTACAGAACGGATCTGCGGTGCTTACATGAGTTACTAAACCTGTCTCGAAAAATGTATTAACGCGATTTTTTGTGAAATCAACAATTTGATCGGGTATCACAATATCGCCAGGAGCAAAATCCTCCCGTAATGATCCACAGGCAGAAATCGCAACCACGCTTTTGATCCCTAATTTCTTTAATGCAAAAATATTTGCCCGATTATTAATTTCCGAAGGGGGGATTCGGTGTCCGATACCATGTCGTGCCAGGAAGGCGATTGTTTTCCCACCTACATCAGCAATGAAGATCGGTGAACTGGGTGGACCATACGGCGTCTCTACCAACAGATCTTCTATGATAGAAACACCTTCCATTTGATAAATACCTGTTCCTCCAATGACACCGAGATCAATTTTGTGAGACATTGGTACCTCCTTAAATTTTTTTATTGATGAGAATTAATTGTGTGAATGATTAATTTTACATTACCAACCTGAAGCATATCATTGTCAGCTAAAATACATGGTTGATCGATACGTTCATCATTGAGGAATGTTCCATTGGTTGAATTCAGATCATGTATCCACCAATATTGATCTATTAAATACAACCTTGCGTGTTGAGCAGAAATTGTTTCATCTGGAATGTGAACCTTACAATTTGGATCACGACCCAGAAGCACATCTGTTTGTTTGATTACAAATGCTTCCTGTTCTGGATTCTCTTTAAAAGAAATACGAATACTGGATGATGAATCCGGAGAAAGCAGCTTGATCTGTGTTTTTAATTGACGCCAGGTTGTTAAGAACAATAGACCAACAAATCCCAGTAAAAGGATTGCGAGTATGATTCTTAAGATGAGTACAACAATAGCTGTCATTTTGAATCTACAATTCTTGGAATTTCTGATGTGGAACCATGGTCAAAATCATTCGAATCGTCCTCTTCTCCATAAACTATTGGATAATTAGCAATAGAAATCACATCACCAGCACGAAGTAACGCTTGTTTTATTCTAATGCCATTTACAAATGTGCCGGAAGTTGAGTTTAAATCAAAAATCACAAAGTTTCCATTGATATTCCGAATTTGTGCATGGTTTCTGCTAATGGTGGGGTCATCAATGATCAGATGGTTGTCATTTTTTCTACCTATTTGTGTGATGGCAATCGTTAATGGGAAAATATCTTTATTGGGTAACAAAAGATAAGCATCTGATCTAAATTTCTTATTTTCGCGAATATTTAAATTTGTTTTTATTACCGCTGTTTTCTCAATTTCGTTTACAACCGAATAAAAGTTAATTCTGTATTCACTTAATGTGAGGATTTCAGAATCAGCAAAAAATTCGATGCTGATTTCTCCACTGAAATATGAGTCATATTCTTCAGCACTTTCGCTTAGCGTTTTTTGGATTTCGTGAATCCATTGTTGATCAGAATTGAGATCTTTGTAGACTTCTGGATGGACTGAAATAGAATAGGTATTGGGTAAAGGTTCGTTATTATCAATTGCGTTTATTAGTACATCACGCAACTCATGAATGATTGAAATAGCAACTGATTTCTGGGTAGAGTTCCAGGGAAATATTTGAACACTGCTCTCAATCAAATTTTGTAATTGTTTTTCAATTTTTTCTAAGATAGATCTCATATTTTATAATTATAAACGAAAGGAAAAACTGGCAATGACACCCGATAAGCCGAATGGTTTTGTGGAAATTGAACACACTGCAGATATTTCATTGAGAGTTTGGTCAACCACTCTTGAAGATCTTTTCAAATTAGCTGTTGATGGAATGAACAGTATCATTGAAATAAAGTTGGATAATAATGATCCTGGTAAGTACCAGGAATTTTGTATAGAAGACATAGATTTGGAAAGTATGTTAGTTTCGCTATTGAATGAAATTAATTACAAAATTCAACAAGAATTTGAATGTGCAAAAATCATGGAAATAATTGTGGAAAACGAGAAGATTTCAGGGAGGTTATTCCTTAATGGGATCATAAGCTTCCGAAAGGAAATTAAAGCGGTTACATATCACAACCTAAAAATTGATCAATCACAGAAAGGGTATTCGGTTGTTATTGTTTTTGATGTATGATGGAAGAGGATAGATATGGTTGCTTTAACTGATTTTACTAAGGTTAGTGACTATGAGTGGGAAATTCCCAGGAGTTTCCGATCTGATATGCGTGTGCCTGTAAGAATATTTTCAACCCGAAAAATGTTAGAACAGAGTTTATCTGATTTATCGGTTGAACAGGCCATCAATGCTACAACACTTCCTGGCGTAGTTGGTTCGGTACTTGTGATGCCTGATATGCATCAGGGTTATGGATTTCCAATTGGAGGTGTTGCAGCTACCGATTTTTCGACAGGTGTCATTTCTCCGGGCGGAATCGGTTACGACATCAATTGTGGTGTCCGTTTATTGGCGTCACAGATTCCCTACGAAAATGTGAAAGATCAAATTCATTCACTGGTTATTGCGTTGGACCAACATTGTCCGAGCGGTGTTGGGTCTGAAGGTGGTATTCACCTAACTTTGAAAGAGTTAGAAGATATATGTGAAAATGGCTCCCAATGGGCTTTGAAAAAGGGATATGCAACGAAACAGGACGTTCGCAGAACAGAGGAAAATGGTTGTATTCCGGGGGCGAACGCCAAAAAATTAAGTGAAAAAGCAAAGAAACGGGGATTACCACAATTAGGAACCCTCGGGAGTGGTAACCATTTTATTGAAATTGACCTGATAGAACAGGTTTTTGACGAAGCGACTGCTGAAATCTTTGGTTTACAACAAGGAAATATTGCGGTCATGATCCATTGTGGATCCCGCGGTCTTGGGCATCAAGTTTGTAGTGATACAGTTCAATCTTTTCAAAAAACGATCCATAAATATGGGATCAAGATTCCAGATCGCGAATTGGTCTGTGCCCCTTTGAATTCACCAGAAGGACTGGATTACCTGGCGGCTATGCGCGCAGCGGCAAATTATGCATTTTGTAATCGACAGGTGTTGGCTCATCTGGCAAGAAAAGCATTCGAACAGGTATTGGCTGGAAAGGTTAAAAACTGGCAACTCTATCAGGTATATGATATTGCCCACAATATTGGAAAAATTGAGGACCATTTAGTGGATGGAGTTTTACGCAAAGTTTGTGTTCATCGAAAAGGGGCAACGAGAGCATTCGGGCCAGGCTCAAGTGGTATCCCGGACGAATTTTCCAAAACAGGGCAACCTGTACTGGTTCCTGGCAGTATGGGAACATCTTCCTGGGTGCTGGCTGGCACGAAGACGGGCATGGAACGTTCATTTGGCTCCAGTTGCCATGGAGCAGGGCGTGTGATGAGCCGGCAAAAAGCAAAAAAGACAATTCGGGGAGACCAACTAAAAATCGATCTGGAGAAAATGGGTATTTATATCCAGGCTGGATCTATGTCTGGTTTAGCGGAAGAAGCGCCTGGTGCATATAAAGATGTAGATCAGGTTATAGAAGCAGTCAATGGTGCGGGATTAGCAAGGAAAATAGCCAGATTAGTCCCTTTAGCTGTGGTTAAAGGATAATCTATTCTTTTTCATCCAATGGCCGGCTAATGGATGCGATTCTGGCTTTGGTAATTTTTATAAAATCCTTGACTTGAATTTTAATATTAATCCCTCGTTGACCTCCTGACACGTGCATCCAATCCAACTCGTTAGCGGAACTGTCCAGCAAAATTCGGAAGCCTTTGTTGATTAAAGCCAGTGCTGAAATTCCACCTGTCTGTAAACCAGTCATTTGTTCAGCTTCCTGTGGTGTGGGGAAAGCGAGTTTCTTTTCATTCAGGAATTTGGCGATTAATTTTAAGTCGGCTGTTTTATTCGCTGGAACGATGGCGAGAATTGGTTTTCCAGGGACGAAGGGTTGTAGTACGATGGTTTTGAAGACTCTTCCTACAGGCACATTCAATAAATTGGCGGTCTCCTGAGCGGTTCTCTTTCCACCTGGAATTTCAAAAACCTCAAAGGGAATTTTTCTGGTTTGCAGGAAACGAGTGACATTGTTCTGAGTCATGGTTATTTCCTTTTATCCAGAACATAGATTGGATTGCTGAATATCCAACCTCGCTTTTTGCCTAAAAATTGAACATAACATTCAACCCGATAAATTCCAGGCGATTTAGAAATGTAAGTACAGATCTCCTGATCATTCCATATTTTTATGATTTTCCCATTATGAATTAATCGACATTCTGATACTTCAGGGAGCTTTATTTGAAATGTAACCGATGAATCCAATTCGATTTCTTCCCCCATAATCGCTGTGTTTCTTTTGCCCTGAGCATAAAAACGAAATCCTTTTGTCGATAAAGGTAAATCATATCCAATGAATGAATTTCCTTGTTGAAATGCATTAACGATTATTTTCCGATCGATGAGATAATCCCCGGTCAATGGGTGTGGAATAAGCAAATGGTTATTAACACATTTGAAATGGAACTGATAAGGAAAAATAAAACGACTAATAAAAGCTTTTGTCATCACTAAGCGATGGGCATCAGAACCACCAACAGCTGTCAATTTTTTTCCGGATAATATTAATTCATCCCATTTTTTCAATGATAATGGATGAGGCCCATATCCATATCTGTTGGGGAAAAATACATTTGCCAGGAGCTGTATCCAACTTTTGGATTCGTTTTTCAATTCACTGAGGTGATTCCAGATTTCAATACCTGTATAACCTTCAACATTCCAATCTTCCCAGGTAATAGCTGTTTCATTTACCTGTGGGAGAGCCTCCTCAAATGGATGAGCAAGAAATGATAAGCCGCCATTTTTCTTCACATGATGGATTAATTGTTGAGGATTATCAGCATAAATACAAAGTTCTTTGGATTGTCCGAAGGTTATGAGATGATTCTTTTGCGGATTCTGGACCTTGTTATGGATTTCCTCACCGATGATAACCAAAATTTTCTTTCCGTTTTTATGAAAATAACCTTCCAGATGATGAACCAAAACGTTATGATCAGTGATGATCAATCCATCCAATCCAGACGCAATTCCTGCTTCAGCAATTTTTTGATGCGTCCAGCTTCCATCAGAATATACACTATGAATATGAAGGTTAATGACTAATTCTTCCACAGGTTGACTATTTTCCCTTATAAACGTTATAATTTGGTCTGTTATTTCTCAGGATAATCCTGAATTCTTGATTGGAGGATGAGCGTGGTTTTATACATAGATGTAGCTTTGATTATAACTTCTGTTGCACTGATCATTAGTGTAATTATGCAAAATAAAGGTGTAGGTTTAGGTGGTTTGACCGGTGGCGATTCAGGTGTCTTTACGGCTCGTCGTGGGATTGAAAAAACCTTATTCTACATTACCATTGGATTGAGTGTTTTATTCTTTATTTTAACGATTGCAGCAGTGATTATTCGAAATTAGGATTCATACATCAGAGATGTACCAAGTTCATAGTACCATCCTGGGCGATTCAAAACTGAAAAGATGGTCGCCCTATTTTCTTTAAAGACTAACCTTATGAAAAAATTACGTTGGCAATTACTCATCATTTTCTTGACCGGTCTGGTTGTTGGAATTTTATTAATCAATGAAAAACCGGACACTTCTTCAGTGGATGTTCCTGAACCTCAACAGGGAGGTGTATATTCTGAGGCATTGGTTGGAAGATTTCAGAGATTAAATCCTGTGTTGGATTATTACAATGCAGCCGACCGAGAGTTAAATCGATTGATATTCAGTCGGATGATTACTTTTGAAGAACG
>JAHYJK010000144.1 GCA_019429225.1 Anaerolineaceae bacterium | reverse complement strand
CTACCTCCTCCCCTCCCACCCCCGCCACATTACCAGATTGCGCTGCGCATCCACCATGGCATCCAGCTTCCTTCCATCCACAGCCTCCATATGCAGCAGCTTTTCAATCAATCCCTACTGAACTCGTGCAAGATGCAAAAACTGTTTGTTGTGGATATGAGTGAATTGGAGCCCTAAATTCCTCAGATGGAAATTGTACACTATCAAATTTGATTAATTTTTCACTATCCATTTTTCATTCAATTTTATAAATAATGTTATAACATTATTAACGAATACATAAATTTGTACATTTTTTCGGGGAAATAATGAATAAAAAATTTTACCTTATTCTGTTTTTCTTGATTTTGTTGATTATTATCACTGTAATCTTTTTCATTCATAAACCAAAAGAAAGAAATCTTGCTTTCGATACAATAGAACAAACAGATTGGTCTGAGTCAGGTTTATTTCCACTTTCGAATAGTATCCACTACAAAGTTGTAACATAGAGAGAATTTTTATTGCTACTTGTGATATTATTCTGAGATTGAGTGAAAAAATTGTTATTCAGGAATAATGATGCAACAGTCCGAACCCATTTTAGCGTTTCCATGCGCGTTCTCCATTAAATCGATTGGCGAAGATGTTGATGATTATCGGCAGTTTGTCATCGATACGGTTGCCGGTATTGTAGGTGAACTGGATCAGGGAGAGATCACCACGCGCTTGAGTAATGGCAACAAGTACCTGGCGGTGACTGTACCTTTTACTGCCCGGGATCGTGAACAATTGAATGCTGTTTATCAGGCATTGAACCAGGATGTACGTACCCGGTTTGTGGTTTAGGGTTGAATAAAGTGGCTTAAACAAAAAAGCTGGCTGCTTTTGCCAACTTCTTTCAGGTGTGACGCCTATGATATAATCGCTGTGTGCCGAAGGTGGGAATCGAACCCACATACCCGAAGGTACACGATTTTGAGTCGTGCGCGTCTGCCTGTTCCGCCACTCCGGCTCTTGAATAGTGCAGAGTATATCTAAAAAACTCAGAAGGGTCAAGGAAATCATTCATATGCGATTAGGAATCATCGGGTTACCCCAAACTGGAAAAACCACCATTTTTAATGCTGTTACACGGGGAGATATCCCTACCGGAATTTCAGCAGGACGCGTACAGGTTAATACCGCTGTTGTGGATGTGCCGGATCCGCGGGTGGACAAGCTTTCTGCCATGTTCAATCCGAAAAAGACCATCTATGCCAAGATCACTTATGTGGATATTGCTGGTCTGGATGGCAGCGCCGGTAAGAGTGGTATCTCGGGTAGTCTGCTCAACCAGTTGACCCAGATGGATGGCTTCATTCATGTGCTGCGCTGCTTTGAAGATGACAATGTACCCCATCAGGAAGGCTCAGTGGATCCGGTGCGCGATTTGCACATGATGGACAGCGAATTCATCATCAATGACCTGATCTTTTTAGAACGCAAACTGGAACGTCTGGCAGATGAACGTCGCAAAGGAGCCGGGCGGGATAAAGCCAGCATTGATCGTGATATCCAGCTGTTTGAAAAAATGCAAACTGCTTTAAATGAAGAGATTCCGCTACGAGATATGGGGATGAGTGATGATGAAATTGCCAGTCTTTCTGGTTTTGGTTTTTTAACTCTCAAACCAGTAATGCTTCTGTTAAACCTGGCAGAAGGAAAATCTGCTCCAAAAATTGAATATCCGCATCAGCACAGTCTGGTGGTTGATCTGCAGGGAAAGCTGGAAATGGATATGGCCAAACTGCCCCCGGAAGATGCTGAAATGTTCATGGAAGAGTATGGGATAGAAGAATTAAGCCTGAACCGTATGATCAAATATTCCTACGACCTGCTGTGGCAACACTCCTTCTTTACTGTGGGCCCCGATGAGTGCCGCGCCTGGACGGTGCGAAATGGCGCGCTGGCACCCGAAGCTGCCGGCGTCATTCACACGGATTTACAAAAAGGATTCATCCGGGCTGAGGTCGTTGCCTATGATGATCTGATCGCCTTTGGTGGGATGAATGAAGTCAAAGCAAAAGGGAAACTACGCCTCGAAGGTAAAGAGTATGTCGTCAAAGACGGAGACATCCTGAATATTCGTTTCAATATATAAGTCCATGAATGATCGCAACACAGAGGTGATCTGTGAGTGAATTGAATTTTGAAACCTTAAACGCTGCCATTGAAGAACAACACAGACAAAATCCTTTCAGTGGTGTGATTCATGTTTCACATCAGGATACCCCGATTTTTTCGCACGCATATGGTTTAGCCAATCGCAGTGATCAACTCCCCAATCGACTCAACACCCGCTTTGGGATTGCCTCGGGTGGCAAAATTTTCACCGCCACAGCGATTTGCCAGTTGGTCTCGGCTGGGCTGCTATCCTTCGAACAACCTTTGGCAGAAATGAACCCGGACTTATTACCAAAACTCGACCCACGCGTGACCATCGCGCATTTGTTGACGCATACCAGCGGTATTCCGGATTACTTCGATGAGGAAACCGAATCAGACTATGAAGCCTGCTGGCGGCAGGTGCCGGTTTATCAGATGCGCACAGCCATTGATTTTATTCCCTTGATCCGGGATAAAGAAATGAAGTTTACGCCTGGCGAGCGTTTTGGGTACAACAATATGGGCTTTGTTTTGCTGGGGCTGGTGGTTGAGAAAATCACAGGTATACGCTTTCAGACATACATTGAAGAGAAGATCTTTGGTCCTGCCTGGATGCGATCTTCGGGATATTTCTCCAGTGATTGCCTGCCTGCGCATTGCGCCACAGGATATGTGATGGACTCGGATGGCACCTGGCGTTCAAATATCTTCTCGATTCCAGTGATCGGTCATGGAGATGGGGGCGTCTACACCACGGCGGCGGATATGGCACGCTTCTGGAAAGCTTTGTTTTCACAAACCTATTTCGATGCAGAGATGCTGGCGCGTATGACAACACAGCATGTTCCAACCAGTCCAGAATCCTCCGGTCAGTATGGTTATGGTGTCTGGATTGATCAATATGCAGGTCGAACATGTCTCTCGGTTGTCGGGGAGGACCCGGGTGTCGAATTTTATTCCGGATATTATCCTGATGAAACTCTGCAAATCACCCTGCTGGCGAATACAAACGACGCTCTTTGGCCCATGGAAAAGGTTATCCGAAACGAAATTATCGGTCTCGATCAGGCGTAATCGAAGGGTCCAATGACAAATCCTAAATATGAGATCGTTGATTATAAAGAAAGCTGGTCGCAAGAATTTGCACAAATTGCCAGACAACTGCGCGAAGGACTGGGTAATCTGGCATTACGCAATGTATTTTCATCCTCCTGCCAATCAACGCCGCACCCACACCCACGTGCGTGTACCTGGAAGCGCTAACCAACGCTATCCCTTACTGTTTCGAGATTATCTGCGTACACACCCCAAAACGGCTGAAGCGTATGCACGCCTGAAGCGCATGCTGGCACAGCACCTGGTTGAACCTTCCATGTATCCGGAGGTCAAAGACCCGGCTGTGGATTTAATCTACCTGGCTGCAGAAGCATGGGCAGAGCAAATCAACTGGCAACCCGGGGAATCAGATTGTTGAGATGATTTATGGAGAATAGATCGATAATTGTTCTGAGTCAAATACTTGCTTGTAAAGTGCACCGTTTTTAATTTTTATAGACTCTTCCCGTTTCACTGTCATATCCATGACAGCACAGGGAGTGAAAGTTAAATCTTCAAAAATTCCAGATTGATTGTAAACATTTATATGTTCAATTCGGATTTTTTTATTAAAATTATCAGACAATAAAACCCAAAATGGATATTCCCAATCTGCATTATCCAATATTATGCCTATTTGATCGCAATTGAGATCCCTTTCCAGATATTCGATGCCTGCCATGTAATCTATCTTAAGACTGTTATCATAAATCATTACTAATGATCGCGGCATGTTAACGATGTTGTAATCATACACAATAGGTAAAGGCTTCGTTGGATTTTTCCATATACAGATCAAACCCAATAAGAGAAATAGTCCGATCGTGATAAATTGAAGCCACCGTGCAAAATACTTGGAAACCACAATGCCAATAAATAAGGAAGAAATCATAAAGAATGAGATCATCAAACGAGCTTGCCAAAATTGCCATTTTAGATAACCACTAAAAAAGATGAAACTGGTGGTTAATATAAAAAACAAAGGGAGCATTTTTGAATAAAGCTTATTTGTTTTTTTTGCAATAAATATTACGAAACAGATAATAAAAAAAATCAAATGAAGGGGAGAGCCACTTTCATCTTCATTTACTCTAAAAGGCGGTAAATCAAATTGGTAACCTGCCCATGTCGTACGTGGATCTGATATGTCCAGATTTAGTATCCCGTGTAGAGAATTGGCAAATGAAAATAACACATCATTTGCCTGTTCCGTAGTACGCAGATGGATAAGCGTGTTACGCACCATATTTGATAGGAGAGGTCTAAATCCAAAGATTGAATTACTATATAAACTTGTTTCTTCTATTGGGCCAAATGGGTTTTGATAAATATTGAAATTTCTTATAATATGACTACCATTTATTATTATTACTAATCCAGCGATGATAAATCCCAATTTAAGAAGATTCCAATTTTTGAATTTAATCAACTTGAACAAATACCAGATCACTAAAGGGGCTAATAAGACATACGCAGTGGTTTTTGTTAAAATAGCTAATCCTACGCTGGCGCCAAAGAAGAAAGCATTTGAAAAGTTAATTTTTTCTTGAAATTGGAAGAACATAATTATGGCGGCCAGGCACCAAAAACTGAGTGCAAGATCATTTTTTGTTGTTGAAGCCTGGAGGATACTGGAGGGAATTAACAAGCAGATTAACCCAGAGAGCAATTGCGCCCGTTTGTTTGCGCCCAGGAGACAAGCTAAATAGGATATAAGCACACCAGTACCCAACCAAAAGAAGAATCCAAAGAGATTAAAAAATCGATCACTTATTGATAGACCCATTAAATGAGCCAATCCATACTCCATCCAGGGGTTTAGAAACAGCTGTCTGTGAATATGACTGGCATAAAACTCAATAGATTGGTTAGAAAACCAATGTTGAATTCTACTTAAATGATACACCATCGAATCCCAATTGTTTGGAGGAGATTGAAATGCTACCCAACCATTAATAACGACCAGAATAGATCCTGATACTAAAAAGAACCACTCATCGATAGGAAGTTTTAATAAATGAATTGGATTTGCAAAAAATACTACCTTTTTCGATTGGAAGATATAGTAAATCAGAAGGCTCGAAAATCCAAGCAACCAGCTAACTCGGATCCAAAAAAAGTTAAATGCCTGAAATGCACTTAAAACCTCAGTTGTGATTAAAGTAAATAATCCAAATAAAACCACTGCTTTGAGAAAAACTTCTCTAATTGGCTCTTTCCATTTTTGTTTAATAATCAGAATCAGGAGGAAGAAACTTGTAATTGGAACCAATATAAACATAGTAATCCAATAGAAAGTGTGGTTAGGATAAATTAATCTACGTAAAGTTTACCAGAAAATTGAAATACCACTCTACAATCAAAAATTTACTGATTATATTAACTATCCTTCAAATTCATTCCCCAGCGTTTTTCACGCTGCTCTTCATTCAAATCCAATCCCAAAGTACCTCCTGGATTCATAATATTCTTTGGATCAAAATGATTTTTTAATACTCTGATTACATCCATATTTGCAGTACCAATCTGAGCTTCCAGCCAGGGACCGGTCTGTTTTCCGATGCCATGATGGTGGCTAATGGATGCACCGGATTCCTGGATGGCCTGTAAGATACCATACTGTAATTTCAGATATTCATTAATATCTGTGATTTTGGCAATAAAAATGAAGTACAGGTTGGTACCCTGCGGATAAGCGTGTGAAAGATGTGTCATACAGACGGTTCTGGGATGGCTTTTGACGAACTTGCGCACGTGAGCATGCACCTTTGGCATCTGATCCCAGGTGACTGCACATTCGAGCGTGTCGATCAGGATGCCGAAGTCCATCAGATCTTCTCGTAAGTATGGATCAGTAAAACGACTCTTCTCCCAGCGTTGGGTGACTCCAAAAAAAGTCAACGGAAAGGCCTTATATTTTTGAGCGGTTCGAGCGATCGTGCGCTTGACCAGCCGTGCGTAAGCTTTATCACCATCACAGGATCCCAACAACAGACAACGCTGCATGGGTTGGTAGCCCAGAGTCTTAAGAACCGTATCGGCAGGTGAACCATGGATATGATACATACGCATGGCAACATCCGTCTCTTCCGGGTCGGATAGGCGAAACACCGATGGAAAACCGGCTTCGGCCTGCATGATTTCCCGTACAGCCAGCTGGGCATCTTCCCAGTTTTTGAATAAATAACTATAGCGTTGAATGTTTTCTGGCTGGTAACGGTACAGTTTGAGAGTCACTTCTGTTAATACGCCAAAACAACCTTCAGATCCGATCATAATCTGGTTATAGTCGGGTCCGGTGGCGCAACGCGGATAAGCGGGTGTCTGAAGCTCGCCTGATGGGGAGATATATTTTTGCGAGAGCACCAGGTCTTCGATCTTGCCATAGTAAGTGGAGTTTTGCCCGGCGCCGCGGGTAACCACCCAACCGCCGACACTGGAATGCAGAAAAGATTGCGGAAAATGTCCGCAGGTGTAGCGTCGCTGTGCATTCAAGGTCGTGGGAGCATTATTCAATATATCTTCCAGAGCTGGTCCGTAGATGCCTGCCTGGACGGTGATGGTCTGGTTGGTCTCGTTGAAATCCAACACCTTGTTCATGTGTTTGCTCATATCCAAACAGACCCCGCCCTGCACCGCTTCCACACCGCGGGTCACGGTTGAACCAGCGCCATAAATATAAACCGGCAATCGTTCCGCCTGGCAATAATTCAGGATCGCTGCAATCTCCTGATTATTGCGCGGAGCAACCACCACATCCGACAGATTCTCAAAGATTCTCTGGCGTACGCGCAAGGCATCGATCATACCTGCCCCATAAGAGGTGCGGGTGCGTTGATAAGTGTCAGTGGATAGGTTCTCCTCACCAACGATTTCTGTCAGACGAGCAATATGTCGGGATGACATACGGCAGGGGATTTGCTCACTGAATTCCTCCAGACCGGTATTGACGGGAGCTTGAAAGTCAGCGTCTTCCAATTGAAAGACATCTTTGAGCATCTGATACATCCCTTGATTGGGATGCTTAAACCCATCTGGTTCGCCCCATTTATACAAACTGCGATAAGAACGCGGGGAGGCTGTCTTCTCCAGCCAGGGTGGTTGAAATTTATTAGTTTTGCTCATATCCACCTCGATTCTTGTCTGAACAAGAAACTATGAATTCATTGATAGCAATTACTTGGGATCTGTGATTATTATGATGCTGGAAAAGATTGAAAATTGGTAAGAGGTCATACCAGTTAAGATTATAATGATTCCACGTCTGAAGTCAAGATTCGATTCGCTTGAATCATACTCGAGTTGCGCAAGATATTTACTTACTACAAAGTGAGGTGAAATCAGACAGAGATTTAAGGTTTGATGGCTGTGATGATCAGATTACCACTTGAATCGGATGAGAATGGCTCCCCTTGCATGCTTCCAAAGGCATGGATATCTTTAAATCCGACCTGAACCAGTTGGTGTTCAAGTTCGCTACTTATTTGTGGGCGCAATAGAGTGCTGTTGACCGCGGATTGCCAACCGGAATCGGGCTTGCGTTGCAGGGTGACAATGTTAAAGCGGATTAATCCATTAGGGAGAAAATCATAGAAGCGCTGGAAGATCCATTCATTCCCGTCAGCCTGGTAAGTCTGAGGTTCCATCCAGCGTTCCTGGCGCTGCATGACTACATCGAAATTGCGATTCTGAATGAAGAGCATACCTCCCGGGCGTAATGTTGAGTGGAAATCCTGCAGGGAAGCCATCAATTCCTGTTCGCTTGTGAGGTGGGGTAGTGAATTCCCCAGACAAAGCAGCAGATCGAATTGATCCTGTCCAAAGGAACCCGCCATTTCACCTAATCCGGAAGTTTTAAAACGTACCTGGACTCCTGCACTATGGGCATTCTGCTGGCTTTTCGTGATCATTTCCGGAAAGAGGTCCGCTGCGCTAACATGGTGACCAGCATTGGCAAGGGCGATGGCGTGCATACCGGTACCACAGGCTGTGTCCAGTATATCCAGTGGTCTTTCAAGTCTATCCTGTAAAAAACGGATTTGTTTTTCGATGAAAGGGATTTCGTAAGCCAGGCGGTCATTCCAATTGACAAAGCGATCATAATCTTCTGCAAAGATGTTGTACATAGACCTCCGGGGGTGAGTTAAGGCATTCGCGACCATGATGTATCCATATTTAATATTGTATTGGAAATTTGTTCACATTATCACCAACAGGTTATACAATTGATGTCATCGTCAACCATAGGGATGTAGACAATAATGATTGAATGGGTTTTAAAAATTTATCCTATATTAGGCTGGGCAGGCAGCCTGGTTATTTTAGTATCCAGTTTTATTGCAGCCATTGCTTATCGGGGAAAACAAGGCGAGCGCTATACCATCAGCACCCATTTTGTTTCAGAATTAGGTGAGGTGGGAGTTTCACGTCTGGCCTGGTTGTTTAATGGGGGACTTGTTGTCGGTAGTTTTATCTTTTTCTGGATGATGCCGGGGGTTGGATTAAGTCTGGATAACGTGTGGGGCTATTTGGGGTCAGTCGTTGGTATGATTGCTGCTGTTGGTTGTCTCTTTGTAGGCGTTTTCCCAATGAATAATATCAAACCGCACATCAAAGCAGCCATGACTTATTTTCGGGCTGGATTGGCAACGGTGCTGTTGTTCAGCATTGCCATTTTGGTGCAACCAGCAGACGCACGTGTCATTCCGCTTTATTCTCTGATGATTGGTGGATTGGCTTTTGCTGCCTATTTCTCGTTTCTCATCTACCTGGGAAAAGCCACCCGGCAAGAGGATTCGAGCATGTTAGATACATCTTCGATCACCAATCGGCCACGTTTCTGGTGGATGCCATTTCTAGAGTGGATGGTGGTGATTTTCACCATTCTGTGGTTTTTGATTATCAGCGCCGCCAGATAAGCGATTTATTCACTCCTATTGCTTCTCCTTTAAGCAGTCAAGGGCTGTGGAAGCGAATAGGATTGTGCATACAATTGCTGATAGGCCAGCACTTCAGCCTGCCAGCGCGCATCATCCCAGTCAAGCTGTGGTTGGCAAATTTTCCGAATTTGTTGCATGATAGGCAGGCTACCTTGCGGAAGCAAGCTTCCGATACGTGTTCGTCTTAACAATAGATCATCCAGATGGATTACCTGCTCATGACGGGCTGCCCATTTTAACTCTGCCCACAGGGTGGGAGTTTCTAGAATTTTTTCAAAATCTGTTACTTGTGATGAGAGGATCAGATTAGGGGTGTTGTGGCTGTAGCGACCTAATAAACGGACTTTCTGTTCTGCTGACAAGCCGGAATCGTCAAGAATGGCCTTGAAATCATCTCGGTTGACCAGGTCGAGGGCGCGTTTGTCTTTATCGATCCTGGTTTTTTCTGGCAAATATTTACGGGCGAAT
>JAHYJK010000143.1 GCA_019429225.1 Anaerolineaceae bacterium | reverse complement strand
CTGAAGTCGAGACAGTTGACCTGATGGAACCGACCCCAATGGTGACACCAAAGATGCCTGTTCACGCCAAACAGGGTGCGGGTTCTGACGATGCCAGGAAAAAACAAGTGATTTTACCTACCTGGGCATTGTGGATGGTTGGTGCAGTCCTGCTTGTCATGCTCTTGGTAGTGGGGGCCAGCCTGCTCAGCAGGGATCGCAGGGGGATTCCGACCGCATCGGCTGAACCAACTGATGCCGCCGTAGCCATGGTAGAAGGACCCATACCTGCTGACATGGATTCCCCCGCGCAAACGCTGGCCGATCCCAGCCTGCCTTCGCCTAAAGTCACAGAGGCTAGCATACCAACCAGTACGCCCACGTCTGAACCGACCTTTGGAATTGGCTCGAGGAGGGTTAACCCAGCTGATGATGAGCTGATGGTGTATGTGCCTGAGGGTGAGTTCATGATGGGCAGCCAAATTTCGGAAGCATCAGAAAATGAAAAACCCCAACACCTTGTCTACCTGGATGCCTTCTGGATCTATCGGACAGCGGTGACGAACAAAGCCTATCGAATTTGTGTGGAGGAGGGTATATGCAGTGCGCCCAGTAATACTTACTATTTTGCTGATCCCAGTTATGCTGATCACCCAGTGGTGTATGTGAATTGGTTTGATGCTGCAGCTTATTGCCAATGGGCAGGAGGGCGGCTGCCAACCGAAGCGGAATGGGAAAAAGCTGCTCGGGGTACAGATGGGCGCAATTATCCCTGGGGCAATTCGCCTGTAACAGGAGATAAAGCCAACTTCTGCGATGTTAATTGCCAAAATAGTTGGGCGGAAAACACTCAAAATGACGGGTATGAGAATACAGCGCCAGTGGGAAGTTACCCGGCAGGCGCAAGCTTCTATGACGCACTGGATATGGCTGGCAATGTGTGGGAATGGGTAACGGATTGGTATGATGAGGCCTATTACAACTGGTCGCTTAATGAAAACCCCACCGGGCCAAGTGTGGGGACCACGCGTGTGCTGCGGGGCGGCTCATGGTACGATCAAGCGAAGCATATTCGGGTGTCATATCGCGGCAGACACGTTCCAGACGAATCGCTGATGGATTATGGCTTTCGATGTGTCGTTTTGCCGTAATCAATCGGTCTTTATGTTCATCATAATACTCATTAAGGCTGGGCTTGCATCTTATAATACGGAGAATGGTGAAGGATAGTGTGTCGATTTGTATAGTTGTTTTTATCTAAATCCCTATCCATTGGTATAATGATTCATTGTCAAAATTCTGATAAGGGGCTGCATATGAACGATTTTGTGGGAAAGCAAATTGACCGTTATCGTATTACACAGCGCTTGGGTGTAGGTGGCATGGCGGTGGTCTACAAAGCCTATGATACCCGCCTGGAGCGTGATGTCGCACTCAAGTTAATCCGAAGTGGGTCTATCCCTCCAGATGAATACGACCGCTTAATGAAGCGTTTTGAACGCGAGGCTAAAGCGCAGGCAGTTTTCAACCATCGTCACATTATTCCGATCTATGATTATGGTGAGGTACAAGGATCTCCGTACCTTGTCATGGCTTATATCCCGGGTGGGACACTTAAAACCCGTATTGGGCAACCTATCCCTTTTCAACAAGCAATTCACTGGGTCGTTCCCATTGCAGATGCACTAAACTATGCCCATAAGCGAGGGGTGATCCATCGCGATGTCAAGCCCAGCAATATCCTTTTTAATGAGGAAGAGCAACCGCTTCTTTCCGATTTTGGCATCGCTAAGATCATCAAATCAGCGGATGGCTCACTTACTGGCACAGGATTAGGTGTAGGTACACCGGAGTATATGGCGCCAGAGCAGTGGCATGGCCAGGTTAGCGAAGCAAGTGACCAATACGCGCTAGGTGTTGTACTTTATGAAATGCTCACTGGACTCAAACCATACACAGCCGATACACCAGTGGCAGTGGCGCTGCTGCAAATGTCTGAACCCCTGCGAAGCCCTCGATCTCTTGTGCCAAACATACCTGAGCCGGTTGAGAAATTACTTTACAAAGCTCTGGATCGAGAACCCCAAAATCGTTTCTCTGATGTTGCATCTTTTCAGAAAGCATTGGAGTATCAGTTTTTATTGGATCCAGCTGATGAAATTGATCAAGTT
This sequence comes from Anaerolineaceae bacterium, assembly GCA_019429225.1. Classification (GTDB taxonomy): domain Bacteria; phylum Chloroflexota; class Anaerolineae; order Anaerolineales; family Anaerolineaceae; genus UBA6170. Next base: position 7,501 of record JAHYJK010000143.1, on the reverse strand, counting down.
GAATCAATTAATATCAACAAAGAATCCACACCAGTTTTACCTACGCCTGAACCTGTTTCAGACACTGAAACCATCAATGTGATGGAACCGACCCTATCCGATTCTTTACATCCATCTGATCCAAGCCAATCTTCTACGAGCAGCAATAAACCAAAACCCAAAGGAACACGGTTTGTCAGCTGGGTACTTTGGGTTGTTGGATTGCTATTGCTTGTGATTATCTTGGTGGCTGGAATCATCATTGTACGTAGACTAACATCCACTCCTGTTGTGCCGACTGAAGCTATTTCTTCACTTAATAATCCTCAGATAACACAAATGTTGACCCGACAAGAAGACTCTAATAATTCAGCAACATTAACCATGGTCAAAGCAGCGGTAACAATTTCTCCAACGGTCACTTTAACGATTACGCCAACAATCACAAATACTGAAATCGTCCTCAGAGCTCATGTCATCGTCGATCATGCTCTTCTTCGAACCGGTCCAGATTTTTCTCATCCGATTATTTCCGAACGTTTGCAGCGAGATATAGATCTAATCATCAGATCAAAAAACCCTTCAGAAACCTGGTTCCTTGTTAAAATAGATGATGGACTAGATGGGTGGCTTTACAAAGATTGGATTGAATTGGATGTTCAGAGTGTCTTAATTCCTATAGAATCAATTATTCCAACATCTCCGCCGGCAGATTCTTCAGTTCCGTTGGCTACTGCCACACCGGTCGCTCCAGCAACATCAACACCAAAACCAACTGAGTTACCCCCTCAATACCCTTAGGTTGGATATGCGTTTCGGTGATCAATCCAAAAAGGGTGTTTTTTTTGCTGCATCAGTTGTCATAATTTTGTTGCTGCTTTCCATAAGAGCAGTATCTTCTAGAACACGTTTTTTTACACTTGATTATAGGCAACCAAACGCTGATCAATTATTCCCAATTCATAAAGACTCTCCAGTAAGGCAATCCATTCCACGGTTTGATGTCGATACAATTCTTTTTTCTCCAAAAATTGATGATTTGTTTGCATCTTTACACTATCCTCTTTATATCGAAATAGAGGATCAAAATTCTGGTTTATTGCTACGACATAAATGTTCTATATATCGGATGTATTTTATGCAGAAGTGTAAGATTTTCAGCTTATCACAATCAGGTGTCGGTGATCATCTTGTTTCTTTCACTTTTTTGACTGATGCTCCAGAAGGTGTATACGGAATATGGGGAACTGATAAAGAGGTTTTGTTTGATGGTGGGCTGAGCATCGCAGTGCAACCTGAAAGAGGGGGACTAGAGTTCTATGGATTCAATGTCTTTCCTCAGATAAATCAACTACTGGGTATCTTTCAAAAATTTCTTATTCTTATCATTGTTACTGTATTTTCATTTTCAACTGGCTTAGGGCTTGCCCTTCTTCTTCATGAGAATCGGCATGCTCGATCTGTTTTTGTAATTATTTCTATCTTCTTAGGGGTAGCTATATCCGTATTGTGTGTTTTTGTGTTGTCAATCCTTGAACTACCATTTAAATTTCTTCCTTATTTTTTAGGAATAATCATTATAACGAACATAGCGTCAGCCATCATCTTTGGTAGAGAGTATTTACTAAAAATTATTCTTCAACCTATCCAAATAAATGAAATCTGTCTGCTCATTGTGTTTATGGTTGCCATTCTGATCAGTTCTTTTCAGATCTCAATGGTTGTCGCTCCTTTATGGGTAGATGGTTTCTTTCATAATGATTTGATCCAAAAAATAATTTTGAATAACAATGTTTTTGCTGAAAAGGTATACCCATTTGGGTTTCATGCGTTGGTGATAGCTTTTCATTTTCTATCACGTCATCACATTATTGAATCTATCTTGTTGACTGGCCAATGGCTTGTTATTCTTTCCGGGTTAAGTTTTTTTATTTTCGCAAATAAGCTTTCACCAATAAAAATGAGTTCATTCTTCAGCTTATTGGTTTACTTATTTATCTCTCCATTTCCTAATTACTTAATTAACTGGAGTCGTTATCCATTTTTATTCGGTTTAGTTTTATTGCCTTTAACCTTATTCTTTTTTATGACATTTTTGGAGAACTCAAAGAATCTTTGGGTTGTTATCATGTGGGTATTCCTCGCATCATTTACCCACTATAGTACTTTCCTCTTATTAATTACGGGATTAACCGCCATTGTTTGTGTATATCCACCTCATACTTACTTATCCTGTAAACCAATACGTGTCAATAAGGTTTTTATTAGTCTATTCATCGGTCTCTTGTTAGGTAGTGGAATTTTGCTTTACCGATTGCTTAATCTGGTTAATTCTGGAACGTTTTCAACCATACTTGAGCAGACACGTATTGTTTCTGAGAATACAAATCATGTTTATGCTTTTGGTCTCACACTTCAAAATTTTGGCTTTTTGATATACTTTCTAGCATTGGTGGGCGGTTTTGTCTTATTTGTAAAGAAGAAAAGACTTTTGACATATCTTTCCTGGTGGTTAATATTTTCTATTTTGATGATCGTATTTCAGGAATTTATTTTAGGTGTATCTGTTCTTACATTAGTGAATTTTTTCTATTTTCTTTCAATTCCAATGAGTTTATTATCAGGGGTTGGCATGGCCGATGCTTTTCAAAAAATTGACTCCAGATTATTGACTGTTGGCACAAAAATAGGGAATTTCAGATATGACCAGGTACATGAAGTAATTTTGGTTGTCATCCTACTTTTTTCTTGTTTACTTGCAGGATATCGTCAAAGTACGATCATCAATCCGAAAGTTGCCATGGTGACCCCAGCAGATGTACGTGCTTATCAATGGATAGAAGAAAACACAACCAGTGATGCGAAATTTCTGGTCAATTCATTTAAATGGGGAGACGAATATCAACCAGTTGATGGTGGTGGCTGGATAACGGCCTTCACGAATCGCCAGGTTGTATTTCCATCGGGCGGGGTTGCCTTTGATACAATTCAAGAAGTAATGAATGATCATGGTGTTGATTATGTTTATTTGGGACATGGTTTGAGATCTATATCTACGGGTTGGTTTGATGATCGCTGTGCTGTTTACCAGCAAGATGGTATTGCTATCTTTCAGATTTTACATTTAAGTTGCATTAAGAATTAATTAAAGATTGAGAGTTTTGTGTGGCAAATATATTCAGCTCGACATCATCTTCTGAATCTCACATCCGGTTTTTATCATGGTTGTAAGCGAGCATTTCTTGTCAGACGTACATAGATAGATGACATTCATGGCTAAGATGTTATTTTGTGTAAGAAAGATTCTTTGTTCCTGGTATAATCTTCAAATTCATCAATTAAATAAATGTTATCATCTAATTACAGCATTGGAGGTTCATCCTTGAAAGATTTTATCGGGAAACACATCGACCGTTACCGGGTGACCGAAAGGTTAGGCCTAGGCGGCATGGCGGTGGTCTATAAAGCCTACGACACGCGCTTAGAGCGTGATGTGGCCATCAAAATCATTCGCTCAGAAGCGATTCCTCCGGAACATTATTCCAGATTGATGAAACGCTTTGAGCGCGAGGCCAAAGCCCAGGCAGCTTTTGATCACAAAAACATTATTACAGTTTTTGACTACGGCGAGGTAGACGGCGCCCCTTACCTGGTGATGGCCTACATCCCTGGAAATACGCTTAAAACACGCACAGGTCGGCCGATTCCTTACCAGCAGGCGTTGCGCTGGCTGATCCCAATGGCAGACGCGTTGAGTTACGCCCACAAACGCAACGTGATTCACCGTGATATTAAGCCCAGCAATATTCTGTTTGATGATGAAGACCAACCGATCCTTACCGACTTTGGCATTGCCAAGATCCTGGAATCCACCGAAGCCACGTTGACCGGTACCGGGCTGGGCGTGGGCACCCCGGAGTACATGGCGCCTGAGCAGTGGCGCGGGCAAGCCAGCCCAGCCACGGATCAATACGCCCTGGGTGTAGTGCTATACGAGTTGCTGACCGGGCAAAAGCCCTTTACTGCTGACACGCCGGCGGCTATTATCTTAATGCAAGCGATCGATCCCCTGCGCAGCCCGCGAGAACTCGCTCCCAGCATCCCAGAGGGCGTGGAGAAATTGCTGTATAAAGCTCTGTCTCGTCAGCCTGAGGACCGCTATGCGGATATGGCTGCCTTTGGCCGGGCGCTGGCGGGGCAGTTGGCGGCAGCAGAACCGGAAGCGGCGGTGCCAGCGCCCCAACCCGCACCATCCCGGATGAGGTCAAGCGCCCCACCAAACACCGACTCGGAATCCGTGACGGTGGATTTCTTGGAGGCGACCCCGATTGAGGCAGCCCAGCGACCTGCAAAGCCCACCCCTGATCCCAAAATAAGCACAGAACGATCCATTATTAAGCGATTTCCGGCTTGGTTGCCATGGGTGGGGGCTGTTTTAATAGGGATTGCGTTGGTTTTGGCTGGTTGGTCTGCAAAACCAAGTTTGAAGGCGCAGAGTCCCATAACAACGCGAGTAAATCCTAATGACCTTGCTGTGATGGTTTATGTTCCCGAAGGCAATTTCACCATGGGGAGCAATAACAATAATGCGAATGAGCGCGAGAAACCTGAGCATATCGTTTTCTTGGATACCTATTATATTTACCAGCACGAGGTGACCAATGCGCAGTTTGCCAAATTTACGAAATCCACTGGCTATGAGACAGATGCCGAGAAGGATGGATCAAGCCATGTGATAATCGATGATAAATGGGAGAAAACGCCAGGAGTTTATTGGGCTGAACCGGAGGGCCCAGGCAGTGATATCGTGGGCAGGGAAAGTCACCCTGTGGTGCATGTGAGCTGGAATGACGCGCAGGCGTATTGTCAATGGGCTGGAACCCGTCTTCCGACCGAAGCTGAATGGGAGAACGCGGCCCGAGGAACGGATCGTCGCATATATCCTTGGGGGAATGCAAGTCCAAGTTGTGAAAAGGCAAACTTTTCTGGGTGTGTGGGTGGCACCACGCCGGTGGGAAGTTACCCACTGGGTGCCAGTCCTTATGGTGCCATGGATATGGCAGGAAATGCTTTTGAATGGGTATCTGATTGGTATCGTCAGGATTATTACAAATTTGCTGATGATCAGAATCCAACAGGACCAGATGATGGAATCTTTCGTATCTATCGTGGCGGTGCGTGGAGTAGCAACATCTTTAATTTAAGGGTCACGAACCGACCTAGAATATATCCAGAAACAACAATGAGCCGTTTTGGGTTTCGTTGTGCCACCTCAGCTGGAAACCGGCCTTAGTTTGAAGATTGATCATTAACCTTAAAAATCTGTTGATGAATTGGAAAAAAACAACAAATAGTACTCAGTTATACTTTGTGTTAGGTGAGATTTTCTCTGATTTTAGGGTTAATTGTCTTATCAAGTGTTGGCTTAACATTGTTTTTGTAATTTCGTAGAAGAGTAGATAAAGGCAGATGCAGGATTACATCGGCAAACAAATTGACCGCTACCGGGTGACCGAGCGCCTGGGGATGGGCGGCATGGCCGTGGTGTACAAAGCCTACGATACGCGCCTGGAGCGTGTTGTAGCGATTAAGCTGATCCGCACTGAATCGATCCCCCAGGATCAGCATGAGCGCTTGATGAAACGGTTTGAGCGCGAGGCCAAGTCGCAGGCGCGCTTTGACCACAAGCATATCGTGCATGTCTACGACTACGGTGAAGTAGATGGCGCCCCCTACCTGGTGATGGCCTATATCCCGGGCGGGACGCTCAAAGCTCGCACCGGGAAACCCATCGCTTACCCGCAGGTCATTCACTGGTTGATCCCCGTGGCGGATGCGCTCAGTTACGCCCATAAGCGCGGTGTGATCCATCGCGACATCAAGCCCAGCAATATCCTGTTTGACGATGAAGACCAACCGATCCTGACCGATTTTGGCATCGCCAAGCTCTTGGAGACCGACGACGCCACGTTGACCGGCACCGGCCTGGGCGTGGGCACGCCGGAGTACATGGCGCCTGAACAGTGGCAGGGCCAGGCCAGCCCAGCGACGGACCAGTATGCCCTGGGGGTGGTGTTGTACGAGCTGCTGACCGGTCATAAGCCCTATACCGCCGATACACCTGCCGCCGTGGCCATTCAGCAAGCCATTGAACCGCTGCGCAGCCCCCGATCACTTGTGCCAGCCATCCCCGAACCGGTTGAGAAGCTGCTGTATAAAGCCCTGGCACGCGTTCCCCGGGATCGCTTTGAAGATATGACCGCATTTCGAACTGCGCTGGAAAAGCAGTTAACCTGGCGCGCATCCGAGCCTGCGAAACCCAGGGAAGCGATTAAATCGCCTGCGTCAGCCCCAGCAAAACCACCTCTGTCTGACATTGGTTCTGAAGCCGAGACGGTGGATGCCCTTGAGCCGACTCCGGCTGAGTTACAAAAACCGCATGAACCACGCCTAGTTGGAGCAAGCCGAGTAACAGAACGCCAAAAACGTTTCGTCTTTGCCTCCTGGGAGCGGTGGAGCATTGGAGCATCCCTGCTCGTCATCGTTCTTTTGTTTGGGATCAGCTTGCTGAGACAATATTCTGAACAGGTGCCAGCCGATAGCGCTGAGCCAATCCCAGTCGTGGTTGGGATGATTTACACATCCACGCCTTCACTGAAGGCTACCGCTATTGAAGTCCCAACCCATACCCCCACAGCAGAGCCAACCTTAGGGTTCGGCTCGAGTTTGGTTAATCCGGTTGATGGCTCAAGGCTGGTGTACGTGCCTGAAGGGGAGTTTCTAATGGGCAGCGAGGATAGCCTTGCAGATAACGATGAACAGCCAGAACACTTCGTCTGGTTGAGTTCATTCTGGATCTACCAGACCGAAGTGACCAATGCGATGTATCGTCAATGTGTAGAAGATAATGGTTGCGATCAACCGACGATTACAACCAAATATCAAGACCCAAATTTTACAGATCACCCGGTGGTGTATGTGGACTGGAATGATGCTGATGATTACTGCCAATGGGCTGGGGGTCGCTTGCCAACAGAAGCTGAGTGGGAGAAGGCGGCCCGGGGCACCGATGGGCGGCTGTACCCATGGGGGAATCAGGCTCCGACTTGCAGCATGGCTAACTATGATTTTGACTGTGTGAAAGGCACCTCTCCAGCGGGGAGTTACCTGACAGGAGCCAGTCCTTATGGCGTACTGGATATGGCTGGGAATGTTGGGGAATGGGTCTCTGACTGGTATGATGCGGATTACTATAGTATTTCAGCTTATGATAACCCTACTGGGCCTGATTCAGGTGATTATCATGTTCTACGCGGTGGTTCATGGTTTACTAATGAGGCGTTCCTGCGAGTTTCAGCCCGTTCTTGGTTCCATCGAGGGTTCCCTTCAAGTACACGTGGCTTTCGCTGTGTACATAGCTTAGAACCATAAAGAACATATATTTCGATTAAGTATGAACAATGGATTTCCATGGAATTGATATAATTCCGTCATCGTTTCTTTAATCCTGCAAATAACATGG
>JAHYJK010000142.1 GCA_019429225.1 Anaerolineaceae bacterium | reverse complement strand
AATAATCATTGCTTTGGGTAATAAATTTACCGACTTCATCGATAAACAACCCAATACCTACACCGGATAATAAAGCACTTAAATCCAATGCCCAGCGATTTGAAAAAATTAATGGCAATAAACTGCCAATGAACAACAATAATCCACCCCAAAGAACATGCGCGATGTGTAATTCTCCGCCTCCAAGTTGTGGATAGCCGGTTATTTCCAAAAACAATCGCGTTAAAGAAACTGAAGCAGCAAAACTGATCAAGGTGATTAGGAGATATTCATTTACACGATTTTGGAAGATAGGTGATCTATTTTCACGGTTTTTCATTTTCCACCTGTTTATTTGGTAAAATTGGCTGGGAGAAAAAATCAGAGGACGAAATCTGAGATTTGTCCAGTACGATTATACAAGGATTGTTATGAGTTTACCTAAATATTTATTGGAAGCGTATGAGAATATTCCGTCGGATCAAAATATCAATGTTTTGATGCGCCATTCCATTCGTTTTCCGATTGAAAGTGATGCTGAGGTTTTTACAGCTCAGTTAACCCCCGAAGGAGAAGTTTTAGCTTCCGATTTTGGAGCCTGGTTAAATAAAAAATATAAAATTGGAAAAATCTTTACGTCCCCGATAACCCGATGTATAGAAACAGGCAGATACCTGGCCAAGGGTGCTGGAAATGGCAGAGTAATCTTGCCCGATCCAATTCTTGTCCACCCCAATGAAAATGGAGAGTATGACTCTTTGGGTGAATTCCTGGATTCAGGTGATTGGCCATTAAGGATAAGACAAATCGCGGAAAAGATGTTCCCGGATGATCATTCGGTCGGCTTGAATTTCCTGATCACTCATGATACTGTACTTGCGCTCATGGCCGCATTCTGGTTAGACATGGATATTAGAGCCCCGCAGGATTGGCCAAATTATTTAGAGCCGATGTTTTTCTGGAAAACGAATGGGAAGATGATCATTTCTTTTCGAGGAAATGAATATTCAGTCGATCAATATCCTGAACAATTAATGAATATTTAATTAACCATTTGTTGATAATTGGGCTACAAAATGATTCCAAATGAGAGAATTATCCCGGATTCTATTCATTGGCTATAATTAAGAAATGCGAATTCGAGATTATGTGATTTATAGTCACCTTACCCCCCCTCGAAACCAGCAAGGGGTTTTATCACGTCCAAGGGTTACTCAGACGATTCTGGATAATATTTCCTATCCTCTCTTGATTCTTCAGGCTGGCACCGGGTATGGCAAGAGCACCGAACTTGTAACACTCACAAAGTCTCTTAAAAATTATTATTGGTATAGCATACAGGAATCGGACAGCGATCCATACTTATTTTTGGCAAAATTGTTCAGCACTTTTGGTAAAAGCGAAAGAAAGATTGGTGAATATGTTTTGAATTTAATGGAAAGTGATCAAAGGTATATCTTTCCAGAGTTATTGACAATTTTCATCAATGAATTATCAAAAAACTTATTCGAGGATACTTATTTAATTCTCGATGATTTTCACCATGTATCAGAACAACCTGAAATAGAACAAATCATTACTTCTCTGGTAGACAACAGTCCACCATCTTTCCATTTGATCATTTCCTCACGCCGGATTCCAAACTTCAAAGCAATGAATCGATGGCGTGTAAAAGGGCAACTTAAAATCATCAACCGGTCAGAATTAGCATTTACCAAAAATGAAATAATTATTTTATTCCAGGATAAATTCCAAACTAATTTATCGGAACAGCAAGCTGACTTAATATTAAAAGAAACAGAAGGATGGGCCATTGCACTTCAGATCATCTGGCAAAGTCTTCAAAGGGGAAACATTACGATTGAGGATGTTTTTGTGCAACGTCCGATTACCCTGGAAGCGTTGTTCGAATATTTAGTCAGTGAAGTATTGGCTCAATTACCGCTAGATTTTCAACAATTTTTATTGACTGCATCCGTACTTAATATTATTGAAATCGAGATATGCAATATGTTGATTGGAAACGAAATGAGTGAGTATTATATTCACTCTTTACAGGAACGTGGCTTATTTATTACCAGCATCGGGAACAATACCTATCAATTTCAAAATCTTTTCCATGATTTCTTAAGAACCCAACTGAAACAAAAAACAGATAAATTCTTCATTTTAAATAAGAAATGCGCTGATTTTTACCTGAAAAAGGAAAGAATCGAATCTGCAATTTTCCACTTATTAGAAGCAGAGTTATTCGAAGTTGCCAAAGATCACATCATAAAAATAGCACCTAATTTAATTAACTTTGGGCGTCTGGATACACTGAGAACCTGGATAGGTCGTCTCTCCTCACTCATGGTGGGTGAATCTGCTGATCTACAATTAATCTTAGGGGAACTGAAACGTCTAAAATCCGATTTTGAAGGCTCATTGCTACATTATCAAATTGCTCATAAGATTTTTTTGGATAACAATGAAATACTTGGAATCAGTAAAGCTTTGCGCGGGCAGTCACAAATTTATTTAGATACGATCAGACCCTTAAAGGCTGAGGCATTGTTGGAAGAAGCACTTAAAATTTTGGAACCACAGGAATTTAAGCAAGAGACAGCAGCCTTATTGGATCAATTGGCAGAAAATAAATTAAATCTTGGTCATCCCGATCAAGCCCAGGCTCTTCACCATGAGGCAAGTTTATTGCGAGATGAAGATGATCCAGGTGTGCCTTATTTAGAAGCGAGATCAATGTTACGAACAGGACGGCTGGATGAGGGTCGATCTTTATTAGAAGAACAGATCAATTTAGAAAAAGCTGATGAAAAATCACGTCCCCAGCGATTTCATCGAGAAACTTCTTTGTTGTTGTCATTAATTTGCATTTTTCAAGGGGATTGGGAAGCAGCTAAAGTACATGCAATGGATGGCATCCATATTGGTCAACAATTAAATTCTTCTTTTGTAGAAGCCGTTGGATATATTCGATTAGGTCATGCTTACGAAATTCAGGGGATTGTTACCCACCAGAAAAATTTAATGAGCAAAGCAATTGAATGTTATGAACTGGCGATTGCAAAAGTAAGAATATTCAAAGTGACCAGGGTTCAGGTTGAACCACTCTGGGCATTGAGCAGAAGTTATGGATTTCAAGGAAATATTCTTGAAGCGACAAAATTTGCCAATGAAGCAATGGAAATCGCAGAACAAGCTGGCGATAAGTGGCTATACAATCTGGTATTGATTTCCCTAGGGACCAGTCACTACTTAGCGGGTCAGATAAAGGAAGCCATTGAGTTGTTCAATAACGCCATAGAAGGATTTAAGCAAGTTTCAGATTCTTTTGGCTTAGCGGCAGCTTTGATGTGGAAACTGATTGTGTTTTGGTACGATGGTGAAACAGACGAAGCATTAAAAATATTGCGACAGTTAATTCCTTTAATAAAAGCAGGTAATTATACTTTTTTATTAACAAGACCAACTTATTTAGGTTTAAAAGATGAACAAATTATCATCCCAATATTAATAAATGCTTATCAAAAAAATATTGAGCGAACGTTTATTGAAATCGTTTTGAAGCAAATGAATTTGGAACCGCTTGATTACCACCCTGGATACAGTATATTCGTACATTCACTCGGTGTTTTTAAGGTCTGGAGAGGTGAAAATCGCATCCGATCTGCGGATTGGCAAAGAGAAAAAGCGCGCAAATTATTTCAGTTATTGTTAATTCAGAAACGAGAGTATCTGCATCGGGATCAAATTATTGATCGATTATGGCCAGATCTTCCTCAAGATGCCGCGATCAGGGATTTCAAAGTCGCATTGAATGCACTTAATAAAGCTTTGGAACCTAACCGGCCAAAAGGTGCCAATCCATTTTTCATTGTCAGAAATGAGTATCTCTACCATATTAACCCTCAGGCAAAAATCTGGTGGGATGTTGATCTTTTCGAGACACTTGCTCATAAAAACGATCATGGTTCTCTCGAAGAAGCATTTTTAATGTACAGAGGTGAGTTTCTTACGGATAATTTGTATGAAGATTGGGCCAGCGATAAACGAGAACAACTGAAAAATACAATCATCCTGGTGATTGAAAAATTATCAAGCCTGCTTTTGGAAGAAGGTGATTTTGATCTGACCATCCGGGTTAATGAAGATTTACTTAAGATAGATCCCACCTGGGAACCAGCCTATCGAAACCTGATGTTAGCCTATGCCGGGAAAGAAAATCAAGCGCAGATAAAGATGGTGTATCAACGAATGGTCAAAGTACTATCTGAAGAATTAGGGGTAAACCCCTCTGACACCTCTGAAAAGTTATGCAGGCGTTTACGTAAAATTTAATAAATCAAATGGAAAAATAGATTTTTGTCCTGACTTGTAACCTATTTGTAACTCGTTTGTTATTGATGAATGATAACTTATTGTCATCTTCTAAATCGCCGATGACAAATCAAAATCAATTTTTCCGTTTCTATTAATTTTTATTGCTGTTGAAATTTATAACAACAGTTTTTTGTGTTGAGATCACTTTTTGGAGGTTTAAAAATGAGTTTGAAAGATAAGGTGTGTCTGATTACTGGTGGAGCCGCAGGTATTGGAAAAGCTGCCGCCTTAAGATTTGCTCAAGAAGGGGCAAAAGTCGTTGTTTGTGACGTTAGCCAGGAAGCTGGAGATGAATTATTACCTCTTCTGGGTCCTGATGCAACTTTTTTCGTTGTCAATGTGGTAGATCGTGATGCTGTTCAGGGGTGGATTGATGCAACTCTTCAAAAATATGGGCGAATTGATGTCTTGATCAACAATGCAGGCGTTACACGTGATTCGTTATTGGTTAAATACAAAGATGGACAGGTTGTTTCGCAAATGTCTCAGGAAGCCTGGGATTTCGTGATTGACGTGAATCTCAAGGGAGTTTTCAATTGTACTCAAGCAGTAATACCTGCCATGATTAAACAGGGTGGTGGGGTCATCATTAATGCTTCATCAGTCGTTGGATTATACGGAAATTTTGGTCAAACGAATTATGTTGCCACAAAAGCAGGCGTCATTGGTATGACAAAAGTATGGGCCAGAGAATTGGGGAAATACAAAATTCGAGTGAATGCTGTTGCTCCTGGTTTTATCCTCACTGAAATGGTCAAGAAAATGCCCGAAAAGGTGTTGGCAAACATGCAGGAACATACACCCATAGGACGATTGGGCGAACCAGAAGATATTGCCAATGCGTTTTTATGGCTAGCATCGGATGAAGCCAGTTTCGTGCACGGTGCCACCATCAGTGTTGATGGCGGGATTGTTCTGGGTACCTAGTAGAAAATCCTGGAGGAAAAATGACACGTTCTGCAACAATTATTGCAACCGGCAGATATGTTCCTGAATTTGAACATACAAATGCCATGTTTAAAGAACAACTGAATAAAGTCAATCCGAAATTAGGCGATGTCGTAGATAAATTTGAGGCATCCAGTAACATAAAGATGCGCAGACATGCTCCGAAGGGTTGGGTAACATCTGATATGGCGGTGGCTGCGGCAAAAGATGCGCTGGATGAAGCTGGATTAAAACCAGAAGACCTTGACATGATTCTATTAGGCACTGACAGCCCAGACTACATCACACCAGCCACTTCCGTTGTTGTTCAGTACAAATTAGGTGCAGTAAACGCCGGAACCTTTGATATTGGCTGTGCCTGTGCATCGTTCCCAACGGGTTTGATTCAAGCCGCTGGTATGCTAGCCACCAACTCGCATATGAAATATATTATGGTGATCGGATCCTATATGATGCGAGTATTATCCGATTGGGAAAGTGATGTGATGTCATTTTTCTACAGTGATGGAGCTGGTGCAGCGATTTTAGGTGTGGATTCTAAACCTGGATATTTAGGCTCGTCCCTTTTTGCTGATGGTTCATACCACGCGCACTGGGGAATTTACTCTGGTGGAACTTATGAACCAGTAACTGCTGAGAGTCTTGCAGCTGGTAGAACCAAAGTGAAACTTATCACGCCGTTCCCGGCAGAAGTTAACAATGAAGGTTGGCCTGCCAGAATGCATGAACTGGCAAAGAATAGCAATTTTGATATTACGGATATTGATATGGCGATTTTCACCCAGGTTCGATACAACAGTATTGAATTGGTTATGAACAAATTAGGATTATCGATGGATAAAGCGCATTGGATCATGGACAAATGGGGTTACACCGGTTCTGCCTGTTTACCCATGGCGTTTGATGATGCCAGAAAATCAGGAAAGGTGAAGTCTGGTGATCTGGTGACATTCGTTGGTTCTGGTGTTGGATATAACCAGGCAGCTGCAGCATTTATTATGCCGTAAAGGGACATTATGACTTCTAAATACAATTACCAGGGCAAATTAATTTCACTATCAGACGCAGTAGCAAAAATAAAATCAGGTGACAGAATTGGTCTTGCTATCGCAGCCAGTGAACCCTGTGGATTATTGACCGAACTCGGCAAACAAAAAGATCGTCTGGAAGATGTGCATACCTGGGTTTGTCTTCCGATGCGCTCGTACGACTATGCCATTCGCCCAGAAATGGATAATCATTTCTTTGTTGAGAATTGGTTTTATGGCGCATATGATCGCAAGGTTCATGCACAGGGTCGTATGAGTTATATACCCAACAATTTGCATCGGGCTGCATCTGATAAATTGCACGCAACCGGTGGAAAATTAAATGTTTTTTGGGGAACAGCGACACCTCCGGACGATCGTGGTTATATGTCCCTCTCGTTAAGTCTGGTTGTGGAGAAAGAATTAATTCAGGCGGCTGATCTGGTCGTGTTGGAAATAAATGAAAATTTACCCTGGACACTCGGTGACACACAAATTCATCTTTCCGAAGTTGATTTTGTTGTTGAAAATCATGTTCCTCTCTTTGAATTACCAGCTACCTTACCCAGTGAAACAGAACAAAAAATCGGTGAATATATTGCAGAGTTGATTGATGACGGTGCTACGCTTCAATTAGGCATCGGTGGAATTCCGAATGCCATCACTCATTTCCTGAAAAATCATAAAGATTTAGGCATCCACACCGAAATGTTCAATGATGGTATGGTGGATTTGTATGAAGCTGGTGCGGTAACCAATCGAAAAAAGTCCATTTATAAGGGAAAAATGATTGGCGCTTTTGCTTTAGGAACTCGGAAACTTTATGATTTTATTGATAACAATATTGGTGTTGAATTCCTGCAGGGAAAAATCACCAATAATCCCTATGTGATTGGTCAAAATTACAAAATGATCAGTGTGAATACCGCCTTGCAAGTAGACATTTTTGGTCAGGTGTGTTCTCAGTCCATAGGGTATAGGCATTTTAGCGGTACGGGTGGTCAGTTAGATACACATCGAGGTGCGCAATTATCAGCAGGTGGACGAGGAATCATAGCACTGAGATCGACGGCGAAAGATGGGGAAATCTCTACTATTGTTCCCACCTTAAGTCCTGGAGCTGAAGTAACCGTACCCAGTCAATGTGTGGATACGATTGTTACTGAATATGGTATTGCTGAACTACGGGGGAGGAACCTTTTCGAACGAGCAACGGCTTTGATAAAAATTGCTCACCCGAATATGAGAGAAAGCATTGCTGTGGAAGTAAGAAAATTAGGAATTGTTCCAAATTTATAAATTTGAGAAAAGGAGATGGAAAAATGGAGATGCCTAAGGTGAAAAATGGGATCCAATCAAAAATGATCAAAACTGATCGTTTGGAGATGCATGTTTTATTTTCCGGAAAACTTGAAGATAATGCTGTCATCTTCTTGCACGGTAATTTCTCTGCCGCACTGTATTGGCAGGATCTCATGCTTTCGTTACCAGAAGGATTTACTGGGATTGCACCTGATCTACGCGGTTATGGTTGGACAGAGGATAAACTCACGGATGCCACCCGGGGACTCAAAGATTGGAGTGAAGACATTCTGGCATTAATGGATGTGCTAAATATTGAAAAAGCACATTTTGTCGGATGGTCATTAGGCGCAGCACCCATTTACCGCATGTTGATTGATCAACCGGAAAAAATTAAATCAATCACTTTTGTGGCACCGGTTTCGCCCTATGGCTTTGGCGGTACTAAAGGTGAAGAAGGCATCCCGGTGTATGAGGATTTTGCTGGTTGTGGTGGTGGATTGGTGAATCCTGATTTTGTACGTAGGATACAAGAAGGTGATCGTAGTGCTGAAGACCCCAATTCGCCAAGAAATATTATTAACACTTTTTACTATGTTTCTCCATTCAGAGCGGATGATGAAGAAGACCTGTTGACTGCCAGTTTGCAGGAAAAAATAGGCAATGATAAGTACCCTGGTGATTCTGTTCCTTCGACCAATTGGCCGTTTGTAGGACCAGGGAAATGGGGTCCAATAAATGGGGGATCTGGAAAATACATGATTGAGGATGTTCCAAAGTTGATCGAAGTTCAACCGAAAGCACCGATTTTATGGATTCGTGGTGATAAAGACCAGGTTGTCAGTGATATGTCAATATTTGATATTCCCACGTTGGGAAAATTAGGATTTGTACCCGGTTATCCAGGTGAAGATGTATGTCCGCCTCAACCCATGGTTGCTCAAACCCGTGCAGTATTTGAGAAGTATCAAGAAAATGGTGGCAGCTACAAAGAAGTAGTTATTGAGAATACTGCGCATAGTCCTCATATTGAAAAACTTGAGGAATTTAATCAGAATTTCCATAAATTCTTAATTGAATTCAAATAATACGTAGAGGTGTGATATATGAAAAATCGAAAATTAGGACGTGGTGTTGCTGTTGTTGGTGCTGGGATGAGTAAATATGGTTGCTTCCCCGGATTCACAACAAGAGATATTTTTGTAGAAGCCTACAAGGATCTTTTGTCCACAGTAGATAAAGGAATTGACCCGAGAGATATTGAAGCTTTTTATCTTGGGAATTACAGCAATGATATTTTTGAAGGGCAGGCTCATTTAGCACCTATTATCGCTAATTGGATTGGACTTTCACCCATCCCTTCAGTTCGCTTAGAAGATGCTTGCGCCTCATCAAGTGTTGCATTTCGAGAAGGGATGATCGCCATAGCTTCTGGTCTATATGATATTGTACTGGTAGGTGGAATTGAGAAAATGACTGATTTGCCAATCAGTAGGATTACAGATACATTAGCAACAGCAGCAGACATCCCTTATGAAGTTTCTGCTGGCTTCACTTTTCCAGGTTTTTATGCATCCATGGCAACAGCCTATATGCACGCTTATGGAACCAATCCGGAAACATTCATGAAAGTTGCCATAAAAAATCACTTCAATGGTTCGTTTAATCCTAAAGCTCAGTTTGGTCAGAAAATCACTGATATCATGGAAATCAAGAAAGAAAATGCGATCAAAAAAGGTAAGCCTGTACCGCAATGGAAGAACGAAATTGAATTCTTATCGGATGATAAAGCTAATCCAGTTATTGCCTGGCCAATGAGGTTATACGATTGTTCACCCGTATCTGATGGGGGCGCAGCACTCCTATTGGTAAGTGAAGAATTAGCTTATCAATTTACAGATGATCCAGTTTTTGTGATTGGATCAGGAGCCGCCAGTGATGGTCCCTTGCATTCAAGATCATCATTGACGACGATACCATCAGCGAAATTAGCGGCGAATAAAGCCTATGAAATGGCTGGTGTTTCAGCGAGCGATATTAAATTAGCAGAAGTTCATGATTGCTTTACCATCGCAGAAATAATAGCCAC
>JAHYJK010000141.1 GCA_019429225.1 Anaerolineaceae bacterium | reverse complement strand
ACTGGCACTGATTTTGCCATGACGATGGATCGTACCGGACATCGACTCGCTGGCCCATTGATCAGCAATGGTGCCAAATTCCTTGGTGATGATGGTTTTCCAGTAATAGATGACCAAGGTTTTCGTAAGATGGCTCAATATATGATTGATTGGCATGCAGATGGCACAATGCCGATGGATGTTTGGGCTGGCGCAACCGGTTACCTCCCCGCAGCCGATTTCTTCATCAATGGACAGGCAGTCTTATACATGTCCGGATCATGGCAAATTGGACAATTTAATGAAAAAATTGGGGATGCATTTGATTGGGAAGCTGTTCCAAATCCATGTGGTCCAGCAGCCTGCACAGGTATGCCGGGTGGAGCCGGTTTGGTCGGCATCAAAACCACACAACATCCTGAGGAAGTAGCTAAATTGCTCGATTTCCTGGCTCAGGAAGAAAATTTAGCTGAATTTTCCGCCAAAACATTATTCATCCCCGGCCATCTTGGTTTATCAGGAAAAGGAGTTGAATATCAAACCGACGTTCAGCAATCAAAAGATGCCTTGAATGTATTTGTTTCCCAGGTTGGAAAATTAGACCCTCTAGCTTACACCATGCAAGCATATATGTATAACACGATTGTCTTCAATGCGATTCGTGATCGTCTTTCTCAAGTATTTGTTGGAGAATTAACACTTGATCAAGCAATCGAGCGTATGCAACAAGAAATTGATGATGGTCTGATTGCCGCTGGAGCTAAAAAATAATCTTAATTTTAGTAGATCTGGGTGGTCATTTTGACCACCCAGAATGATTTTTGGATGATCGGAGACATAGATGGAGCAAAAACAAAAAATTAATGTTTCAAAGACCATCAAAGATTTCTTTGGGAATGTGATGAATGCTTTATTGAGCGTTGTAATTAATGCTCTCGATTGGATAATGGATCCGATTCAAAGAAAAATTGGCATGAAACGCATGGCTTATGTGTTTTTGGTGCCAAACATGTTAATTTTCGGGATTTTTGTTTTATTCCCTATGTTGGTTAATATTTATTACTCCTTTACCGGAGGTACCAATTTATTCCCGCAGGATCGTCCATTTGTGGGGTTAGATAACTTCAAAGTTCTTTTTACCTGTGATAATTTCTTAGACCCAAATACATGTACTGAGGATCTTTTCTGGCGTGCGGTTTACAACACGATAAAATTTGTAATCTTTCAAGTCGTTGGTATTGTCCTATTTTCATTAATCACAGCATTGATTCTCAACCGTAAAATCGTCGCTCGAGGCTTTTTCCGCGCTGTTTACTTTTATCCTGTTTTACTTTCACCTGTCGTCGTTGCACTGATATGGAAATGGATTTTGCAACGGGATGGGCTTCTAAATGCAATGATCATTGGTTTTGGGGGGGAACGAATAAATTTTCTATTAAATTCTGATTGGGCTACCTTTTGGGTAATATTCATTAGCATTTGGGCTAACATGGGCTTTTTTACATTAATCTTACTGGCAGGTTTGCAATCTATTCCACCTGACCTTTATGAAGCAGGTTCAATGGATGGCACCAATGAATGGCAAAGTTTTTTGCATATCACTTTACCCTTGTTGATGCCTACCATGTTGGTTGTTTTGGTTCTATCCTTGATTCGAGCTGTACAGGTCTTCGACCAGGTATATGTTCTCACGGGTGGTGGACCTGGATCGGCAACCCTTTACCTGGTGCAATACATTTACAATAAAGGATTCTCAGACCAGATCCACATTTTCGGTCTGGCAGCAGCTGCTTCGGTGGTTATGGCAGCTGTATTAATGGTCTTCACCCTCCTGCAACTGTACCTATCGCGAAAATCTGACGCAGTATGATAGAAAGGTAAACCTGATGGACATCAAACGCTTCCTCACTCGTACACGTAACCCCAGGAGATTCTCAGTCTCCGATTTTCTATCGTATTTATATCTGATCTTTGGTGTTTTTCTCATGTTTGGTCCGGTTTTATGGCTGGTCTTATCATCACTTAAAACTCCTGCTGCTTTGGTTGAATTTCCACCTTCCTTGTTACCTTATGGTCAAGATTCTGTGAGGGTGGAAGGATATGACGAACCCCTACCCTTATTTGATGTCAATCTCCCTGATGGATCACAGGCAAGGTTAGCGCAAGTCCGCCGTATTGGGATTGAGTCGCAATTGGTTGATCCGGTAAATCCAGGAGAAATAATCAAAGTCAATATTAATGATCGAACACCTGCGAAAAGTCTACGCTTAGAATGGTCAAATTACACAGACTCTCTCAAGAGTTTCAATTTCTTAAAATACCTTAACAACAGTGTTGTGGTGACTGTATTAGCAACGATTATCACTTTGATTATCAATAGTATGGCCGCCTTTGCGTTAAGCAAATATGAATTCAAAGGGCGCAACCTGGTTTATGTAATCATCATCAGCACCCTGCTCATCCCCATTTCTGTTATCCTGGTCCCGGTTTTTTTGGTCATTACTGAATTGAACATGAATAACAATCTTTGGGGCGTCATTATCCCCGGTGCAGCTACACCCACCGGCGTTTTCTTATTGCGCCAATACATGTTAACCATTCCAGATGAGTTGATTGCAGCCGCAAGAATTGATGGCGCATCCGAATGGCGCATATATTGGCAGGTGATGCTGCCACTGGCGGCTCCTGCCTTAGCTGTTTTAACAATATTCTCAGTCATGTGGCGTTGGAATGATTTCTTATGGCCTTTGATTGTACTCAGCCAGAACGAATTATTCACCTTACAGGTAGGCTTAAATTCCTTCCAGGGCGAATTAAATGTAAAGTGGAATTACATTCTGGCTATGACAGTTATGACTTTGTTACCCATTACGCTGGTATTTGCATTCCTTCAAAAATACATCACCACTGGAATTTCCTCGACAGGCATGAAAGGTTAATTCTTTCTATTCGAAATGTTTCTGTTAGTTTGCAATTAATAATTACATGGAAAAATTGTTATAAATTATGAGAATTATTCAACCTGGTCCTCTAACCCTCCAGGAAACATCGTTACAAGGGCTGAAATTCAAAGGGTATCATCAGGAAACTCTTCAAATTACAGTGCTTGAGGAGGATATCATACGGGTGCAACATTTTCCCGATGGAAAACCTCGTTTAATGCGCACCTGGTCAATTGTAGACAAATACGGTGATGTTCCGTTGGAAGGCCGTTCAAGAGAGAATTTAAGTGCCTTTAAATTACCTGCTTTCAATATTTCTAAAAGTACTGACAAAGTACAGTTCTCTACGTCAAAAATGCGGGTGGAAATTAATATAACAGACGGGAGACTTGTCTGGTGTACGCAACCAGATCATATTATCTTTGCATCCGATCTGCAGCGACGAGCATATTCATATGATCAAAATGGGGAAACGATCTTTCATTATGTAGAAAGACGGTCAGATGAACATTATTACGGCTTTGGAGAAAGATCTGGACCCTTGGATAAGTATGGTCGCCGAATGAGAATGCTCAATCTGGATGCTCTGGGTTATGATGCCGAAATAGGCGATCCATTATACAAACACATTCCCTTTTATATTACCTATATTCCAGGTCTAAATCTCGCCTATGGATTGTTCTATGACAATCTCAGTACGTCCATATTTGATATGGGTCAGGAGCGAGATAATTATTACGGACACTATCGTTACTACCAGGCTGAAGCTGGAGACCTTGATTATTACTTGATATTTGGTCCACAAATTTCTGACGTGGTTCAAAAATTTTCCAAGCTGATAGGACATCCAGCATTACCACCGCGCTGGTCGCTGGGTTACTTAGGATCAAGCATGCTGTACACCGATGCAGAAAATGCACAGGATGCATTGAATGAATTCATAACCGATTGTGAAAAACATCAAATTCCATGCGATATGTTTCATCTCTCCTCTGGCTATGGGTCAGGAGCCGATGGAAAACGCTATGTATTCAACTGGAATTTTGAAAAGATTCCAGATCCAAAGAAAATGGTTGCTGATTTTCATCAGGCTGGTATTCACTTGATGGCAAATATAAAACCCTGCTTGCTGGAGAGCCATCCACTATTTGATGAAGTTGCCAAATTTGATGGATTTATAAAGGACTCTGAAAGTGGAAACCCTCGTTTGGACTACTTCTGGGATGGTTATGGTTCCCATCTCGATTTTACAAATCCAACCACTTTCAATTGGTGGAGTTCCAATGTACAAAAATGGTTGTTAGATTATGGGATTGATGCGACCTGGAACGATAACAATGAATACCCCATTTGGGATGACGATGCGATATGTTTCGGGTTTGGAGAAGAAATCAAGATAAAACATATTCGACCTTTACAACCATATTTAATGGTAAGAAGCTCTCTACAAGCCCAATTTGCTCATGCACCCGAGAAGCGTCCTTTTTTGCTTGCTAGAAGCGCGTCACCAGGAACACAAAGACATGCGCAAACCTGGTCTGGTGATAATGAGACCTCTTGGAAAACGCTGCGTTATAACATTCCAATGGGATTGGGGTTGAGCCTTTCTGGTTTTCCTAATACCGGACATGACGTAGGTGGCTTTACTGGTCCAGGTCCTTCGGAAGAATTACTGGTACGCTGGGTACAGAATGGCATCTTTCATCCTCGTTTTACCATTCATTCGTGGAACACGGATGGCACGGCGAATACACCCTGGATGCATGCAGAAGTTTTACCCATTATTCGTGAAACCATTAAATTCAGGTACCGTCTCATACCATATCTGTACACTCAGTTTTTTGAAGCTTTTCGCAATGGACACCCCATCATACGTCCGATGGTTTACCAATTTCCGGATGATGAAAATTGCCACCAGGAGTCCTTTGATTTCATGCTGGGGCCAAATTTACTGGTTGCCTCGGTGTTGGAACCTGAACAGCGCATGCGACAGGTCTATTTACCAAAAGGTCAAAATTGGGTAGACATTCACACCGGAACAAATTATGAAGGTGGACAAACCGTTCAGCTTGAAGCCCCACTGGAACACATTCCTCTATTGGTTATCGCTGGTTCTGTCCTGCCACAAATGCGGGATATGCGATTTATGGGTGAAAAGCCCGATGATGTTCGTCTTTTGTACCTTTATCCAGATTCAGGTGAAAATGAACGAACTACATTGTTGGTGGAAGATGATGGTATCAGTCTGAAATATAAAGATGGTGATTATACTGAGATTTACCTCACACTAAACTCAACACATGAGAAAACTCATTTGGACATCCAATATGGTCATAAAGGATATCAAACACCATACAATCATTTTGAAGTTATTCTCCCTCATGGAGAATTCCGTCCATTGACTATTTCCTGCCCGGAAGGAATGTCGGCAACCATTCGGTCTTAAAAAGCATCATTCAAGAGATTGAAAGAATGCTGATTTTATCTTCATATATTCACTGGTTACTTCAGAAGAGATGGAAATTAATCGTCTCTCTCTTTGAACATTCTGCTTAAAATATCTTTACCAGCATAACAATAGCTGTTGCAATTAAAAAGAGATGAACCCCTTTTTCAAAAGCAGATAATGACATCGAGCTATTGATCTTATTCCCCACGAATAGGCCGATGAAAAACATGGGGATCAATATCCAGAAGTATTGAATAACTTCTTCCGTGATCAAACCTGTTGCCCCTTGACCCAGTAAAATAATAATACCTACTGGAAAGAAATATGCTTGCAAAGTGGCACGAAATGAATCCGCTGGCCATTTTCGCAATGTTCCAAAAATGACTGCCAGAGGTCCATTCGCGTTATAGGCTGCCCCTAAAATCCCAGCGAAAAAACCAAATATATAAGCCGTATGTTTGCTTACCCTGGCTTTTACCTGAGGTTTTATCAGGTTATAGACAGAGAAAATGATGATAACCACTGCCAGGATGCCGGTAACCAGGGATTCGTACACCTTGGTTAGCAATAAAAGCCCTAAAGGGATTCCACACAGCGATGCCAGAACCAGACGCCAGGCACTGCTGATGTCCACTTTCCGCCAACTAAATAGCAAAATAAACAAAGCGTTGAATGTATTTAAAGCAGCAGCAATCGGCGCTGCTGTTTGAACACCAATTACCAGAGTCAATAAGGGCATCGCTATTAACCCGCCCCCAAATCCAAATACTGAACGAACCATCGTAGCAAAAAAAAGTATCAAACCAATCAATATGGGTAATAAACTACCATCGCTACTTAATTCCATTTTTTTCCTTTGATTAACCTATGTCCGGAATTTTTATTTATAACAACTTACCACGTTATTCTAAAAATGAGGTAAGTTCTAAGCGTGTTATCGTCTCCTGGTTGGGTTGGCCCTGTTCAGTCCACCCTCTTAAGGCGTAATAATCATTCAAAATAATCTCCAAGTCAGGCAATTTCCCTTTAGAGCCTCCAGTGGGTCGAGCAAAAGTTTTAAGTCTTATAGGAAGATCATCATCTTTTCGTGAAATTCCCAGATGATTATTGATGATCCGTTTTAAGTTAAAAATTCGTTCACCAGTTTCCAACAATTCTTCATCCGTGATATCCCAGCCTGTGGCAGCATTGATTAAGTCACCCAGTAATTGTGGGCTCGGGCTGGCTTTTCCTATAAATTTGCAGATGCCCAGCGGATTATAGGTGGAAAAATAATTTTGGAAGTCTACAGCTTCTTGAGCTGCATCTTCATTGGAGAAGCGATCAACTTTCCTCGGTGACCACGGGGAAGCATCCAAACCGTAGATTGCCCAATACGACAACCCTTCCAGATGACAGCCACCACGATTAGCTGTTGCATAATTAGCCGCCATGGAGAATGTCGCCCTGGGATCATGATAGGCTAATTCCAGACCTTTTACATGCATTGCATACAACTCTGATTGATTTTTAAGATGCTTGGCTGCAGCCCGTGAACCTGATGATAGGATCTCTCCAACCCCGCGACGCTCAACCATCAATTTTAAACAAACCATCAATGAGTCCGGGTTGCCCCATTCTAACGGTTGTTGATCGCAATCCTCTATTTGAATCAATCCGTTCTCAAAGGCTTCAAAAGCAAAAGCAGCCGTTGCAGATGCACTGATTGTGTCGATGCCCATCCGGTTGCAATAATCATTTGCCTTCAACATCGTATCCAGATCATCAATCTCTAGCATGGCACCCAGCCCTGCTAACGTTTCATACTCAGGACCTTCTCCTTGAATATTGGAACCATCCTTCAATACTGCATCGACTCTTTTTCCACATCCGATAGGGCAAGCAAAACAAAAAGTTTGCTTTACCGAATGCTGTTCTGCCATGCTTTGACCACTGATATTTTCTGCACCATCTGGCCAATTTCCAACCAGGTAATTATGAATCGGTAAATCCCCAATGGCTTCTGCTCCTGCTACTCCTCCAGCTGTACCAAATTTTGATAAGCCAACCGTTTTACTTTGAATGACAGGATTTTGTTGTTTTACTAATGTATGGAATTGCTTTGGATCAGCAGCTTCTACCTTTTCCTTACCATAAGCGACTATGCCTTTCACCAATTTACTGCCCAAAACTGCACCCATGCCACCTCTGCCAGCAGCACGAGTATGCGTGCGACCGCCTTGAAGCACTGCCGCAAACAGGACCAGATTCTCGCCTGCCGGTCCGATCACCGCTGCCCTGGCTTTTGGATGTGTTTCCTGGATTAATTGATCATACGTGTCAAATGTATCCAGTCCCCACAGGTGTTTGGCAGAACGAACCTCCACTTCTCCATCATGGACAAACAGATAAACCGGTTGATCTGCTTTTCCAGTGATAACCAATCCATCTAATCCTGCTTTTCTCAATTCCGCGCCAAAATGCCCACCCAGATTGGATTCGTTCCAAATCCCGGTTAGTGGGCTCCTGCCACAGAAACTAACCCTACATGCAGTGGGTAGAATAGATCCGGTTGTTAACCCATTAAAAATATATAATGAATTTTCTGCTTCCAATGCATCAACGTTAGGATCCATTTCTCTGGCATACAACATGGCTGCATAACCACTACCCAGAAAATAACGACGTGCATCTTCCTCGCGAATGCCCTCTTTTTTCACTTCTCCTGTGGTTAGGTTGACACGCAGATAGCTACCTGAATTTAACATTTTTTATCCTTTCCAACCACTTATAACCGGGTTTTCTTTCGAAAACGGTTACAATTTAATTTATCTTCTACCAAAGAGTCCATTTTCAGAAACAAATTAAACCACCTGATATTTATTCTTCTGATTCAAACAGCTTTACGTTTACACCTTGAGGAGTGGAAATTTTGGTTTTTCCAGCTATACTTTCCCAATTAAGGTCAGGGAAAGTTCGGCACAATTCCGGTTGAGGTTCACCAAACAACCACAATTCCTCTATGTCTTCATTACCCTTTAATTGATCGGTATGTTGTACAACCGGTCCCAAAGGCAAGCAGGTTCCTGCTCTGCCGAAAACTGGGATCTCTTCGAGTGAAACATCTTTGAATGAAACGACCTGCCCACCTTTGTAACTGACTCCACTCAAGATATGAAACCAATCACCTTTCGGAAGATAGACATCCACATTGCCACCGGGTTGGATGATAGGTGCAACCAGCAAGGAATTACCAAGCATATATTGTTCTTCAAATCCCCATGCGGCTTTATCTTCCGGAAAAGCCAACACCATGGATCGAACGACAGGTAATCCAGTTTGAATGACTTCTCTCTCACATTCCTTTATGTAAGGAATTAAACGATATCGAAAGCGAATCCATTCTGTGATAATTGCTTCAACATCTGGACCAAAAATCCAGGGTTCACGTTCACCGACTCCATGAAAACGAGTGTGGGAACACATAACGCCTGCTTGTGCCCAACGCACAAACAATTCAGGATCCGTGAGTGTCCCATACCAGCCACCAATATCATGTGCAGAGTAAGCACCGCCACTCATTCCCCAGGATTGCACTCCGCGAATGCTGGCTGCAAGCCCTTCCCAATCGGATTGGGGATCGCCACCCCAGCCCATTGGATAGCGCTGGCTACCTGTCCAGGCTGATCGCCCCCAAACCATAGGCTTTCCATTACCATAAAGCCTGGTGGCTTCATAGACACATTGGTTGTAAAGTAATGTGTAAACATTATGGAGACGTTCTCCACTATCACCATTATGAGCAACAACCTCATCCGGGACAGACTCCCCGAAATCCGTTTTCATTAATGCAACGCCTAATTCAAAAAGGTCTTTATGTTGATCGCGATACCATTCATATGCCTTGGGGTTGGTAAAATCGATAATCCCACTGGGGGATAATTGAGGCAACAAAGTTTCATAAGGCGGTGGTGTCCAATAATGGATATAAGGTGAACCATTTTTATTCTTTAATAAATATCCTAGACTGGCCAATTCACTAAATAATGGATTATATGTTGAAATATAAGGGTATTCCCATAAACATAAACGAACTTCAAGGTCAGCCAGTTGTTTCATAAATGCCTTCGGATCGGGATATCGATCTGGATCCCAGGAAAAATCAAAGCGAGTTTCCAGTTTATGCCATGCTCTTCCATCTAATAAAATTACATCTAATGGGATTTGTTTTTCACGCATTTTTCGTACTACATTAAGTAACTCATCCGCCGTCTGGTAATAGGCTCTTGCCATCCAAAGGCCATAACTCCACAAAGGTAATTCTGGTGACTTACCGGTAAGATCGGTATATTTATTCAGAAGCTCCTTTGGAGAATCTCCAACAGAAAAGAAGAAATCCAGATTTGAATCTTGCACTCGAAGAATATAA
>JAHYJK010000140.1 GCA_019429225.1 Anaerolineaceae bacterium | reverse complement strand
CATCTTCACGTCGTAATGTGCTCACATATCCCTTGATCAGAGCGACAGGAGTCTTTAATTCATGACTGATGATTGAAATAAAGGTACTTTTTAATTCTTCAGCCTGGCGAAAACGAGTAATGTCCCTGATAGTGGCAATGATATTCAAGAGCACATTGTCCGGCGAAACTAATGGAGCATACGTGATTCCGACTGGTAACTTCAACTTTGAATTACCTATCTTTAAATCACCTTCTACATAAAGGTGTGCATGGGCAGTTAATGGCCAACCACCGGCAACCGCTTCTTCTAATGTAATTCCAATTGGAGGTTGCATCCATTGGATCAACTGATTATGTTCCTTGTTTTGAATTTCTTCAATTGGAATTTGTAACATACGCTGAAACGCTGGATTGTAGCGTTCAATATGCAGGGTTGGTGATAATATCATAATCCCATCTGCTACGGTATCAAGCAGAGCAGACATACGTTGTCGTTCCTGGTTGACCTGGTTGTATAGCTGAGCATTCTGAACGGCTATGGCTGCCTGATTCGCAAAACTTCCCAGGATTGTGCGATCATTCGTTGAAAATGAACCTGAGTAACTTCTAAAGATATAAATGACACCTACAGCCTGGCCACGAGCGACCAATGGAATTCCGACACCATTTAACAAACCAAAACTCCCAGAACGGGCTAATTCGTTGATGATTTGATTGATTTGTGTCAGTTCTAGTTGGCCTGGTTCATCCCCAACTTCAGTAATTTGCGTCAGATAAGGCTCGATATATTTCACCAGTGGAGTGGGTAATCCATGCCAGACACGGACGTGCCAACCTCGAGTTTCGGATTTTAGTGCGATAAAGCCTGCCTGGCCAGCTAACATCTCCACAGATACATTTAGAATCTTCTCTAAAAGTTTGTCTAGATTTAGCTCTTCAGCTAACGCTCGGGCTATGTCTAATAAGTAGTCTCTTTGCCGAACTCGAAAATCAGGTAACATAGGCCAATTTTACCCGTTTTCAGCCAGTGAAATGACATAATCCAGAATTTCAAGACCTTCATCAACCTGTTCTTTGGTTGTGCAGAGTGGAGGAGAGACTCTGATTACACTCTTTCCGCATCCTAAAGTAAGTAATCCATACTCATATGCGAGATCGACCACACGATCGCGGATGTCAGCATCTGATTTCTTGCTTTGTTGGTCTTTTACAAATTCGATTCCGATCATGAACCCAATTCCGCGCACCTCACCAATGGAAGGATGTCTGATTTGCATTTCCTTGAGCTTTTCCAGCGTGTAAGTGCCTGTGATTAGGGCGTTTTCCATGTAACCATTTTGAATGGCATTGATTGTTGCCAACGATGCAGCACAGGCAATAGGATTTCCTCCGTAGGTATTTCCATGAGAGCCTTTAGGCCAGCTCATGACTGATTTCTTGGTAATTAATGCACCTAAAGGCATGCCGGAGGCAATACCTTTGGCCGAGGTGATAATATCAGGTTCAACGCCAAAGTTTTCTATTGACCACCACTTTCCGGTGCGTCCCATACCTGCCTGAACCTCATCTGCGATTAAAAGAATGCCATGCTTATCGCAAAGTTCTCGCAAAGCTGGAAAGAATCCAGCTGGGGGTACTATGTAGCCACCTTCTCCTTGAATGGGTTCGACCAAAATACCGGCTACTTCATCGGGAGGTAAAATCTTTTCAAAAACCTGTTCTTTAATATATTCAATGACACGTTGACCATAATCCTGTCCTGGCTCTAAATTAAGGATGGGTCGGTATGGATCAGGAAATGGTACATGAGTCACGCCATTCATCAACGGGAAAAATCGGCGTTTGTAATTCGGCTTGCTGGCTGTAAATGTGACTGCGCCAATGGTTCTGCCATGAAAGCCACCTAAAAAGCCAATGAAATTAGATCGATTGGTGTGATACCTGGCTAACTTAATCGCCCCTTCCACACTTTCAGTACCTGAATTTGTTAGAAAGACACAGGCATCTTCCTGGAATGGGGAAATTTCAGCCAATTTTTCAGAAAGCTCAATCCACTTCTCATGATAGAAATCTGAAGAAATATGAATAAATTTTTCTGCTTGTTCTTGAATAGCTTTAACAACATCAGGATGGCTATGCCCGGTTGATGCTACAGCTATACCAGCAGCAAAATCAAGAAAACGATTTCCATCCACATCCCAGACTTCTGTACCTTTCCCATGATCCATTACAAAAGGATATCCACGGGGATATGACGGTGATACAACTTTGAGATCACGTTCGATAAATGCTTTGGCGTTTGGACCGGGCACTTTCAGTGCTTTCATTAATTTTCCTCCATATTTAATTTGTTTTTAAAGCGCTTGGTTTTTACATCAAGTAGATGTCAGATTCAGGTATTGAATATTTACAAAAATTTCATTTCAAACCAGGAGGTTTGGAGACATTTTTGTTACTAATAAAGCCAGGGCTCCCTTGAGACCTACATCATCTCCTAATTGGGCTGTCGTGAATGTTAATCCATCCAGATAAGCAGGTGAAATCAATCTTTCTTCCAGCGAATTACGCATCGGCGCGAAAAGAAGTTCTCCAGAGGAAGAGACTCCACCACCAAAGATCACTACTGAAGGATTTAGCATGTGTAGAAAATTAGCCAGCGCAATGCCTAAATAATATCCTGCCCGATTATAGGCTTCAATGGCAATTGTGTCCCCATTCAACGCTGCCTGACTGACATCTTTACCAGTGATTTTCTCAAGCTCACTCAAAATCGTTGTTCTTCCGGCAGATATTTGTTCATTTACATAATTTAATATGCCAGTACCGGATGCTAATGCTTCGATATGACCTTGTTTTCCACAACCACAAATAGGACCGTCTGGTAAAACAGTCACATGTCCAAATTCACCAGCCAGTCCATTATGACCGAGCAGTAAATTATTATTCAAGATTGCACCACTTCCAATTCCCGTGGAAATCGTCAGATATAAAAGATTGCTATGTCCGATACCTGCGCCGAATTTCCATTCTCCAAGCGCCGCGAGATTAGCGTCATTCCCTAAAAAAACGGGAACATTAAACGCATCTTCCAAAATTTTTCTTAAAGGATAATTTTCCCAACCAGGAATATTGGGCGCTTCATAGACAAATCCTAAATCTGGATCTAGAAAACCAGGCGCAGCCACAGCGATCGCTTTTATTGTATGATTTTCCTTAATTTCCTGGATTAATTTTATTAATCGATCTACAGGCAATTGGCCTTTTGACTGAGTAGGAATTTTCTTTTGTTTAACTGGGTCTAAAGTTTCTACATCAAATGATGCAACCCTGATTTGTGTACCACCAACATCTGAAACGACATAGATTTCCATCAAACAGAATTATAGCATAGCCAAATTGGTAATAATAATTGTCATTTTGTCACGAAAAATGGATAAAGATAATTTGATTTTCACAGATTGTAATTTTTAGCCAAATTTTCGATATCGAAATAATATTCTTGAAATTGCCATGGTTTCGAGTTTGAAGCTTGACAATTTATTTATTGACTCTTGTTATAAACCGAATTATTATAATTTAAATGAATTCAAAGCAACTATCATTCAAAAAAAGGTTTACATACCAACTCATTCGATTCTTTCGCTGGTTCACCCCAGGTATTGGGGTAAAAAGATGGGGAATCCTTATTATTCTGGGTTCCATGTTGATTGGTTTAGGTTTTGCAGTCGTAGTTCTGGATATGTATCGCAACACTCCGGACACCTGGTATCTTCCTGTGGTTGCATTCCTTTCATTGCGATTTTTATCACGCCCCATTCGAGCACTGATATTCGGTCTTGGGGGGCTATTAATGATTGTTATTGGCGTGTGGGGAATTAATCGAACGCTATTAAAACCGTTTTTGCGCCCTGGGAAACATCTGGTTGATACAGTCAGTCAATTTCATAAATTGGATAAAGGAAAAAAGATTGTTGTAATTGGCGGTGGTACTGGATTATCTTCCTTATTGCGTGGATTGAAGAAATATACGGCTAATCTTACTGCAATTGTTACTGTAGCTGATGATGGCGGTTCGTCGGGAGAATTACGTAGACGAATAGGAATACTTCCACCAGGCGATATTCGCAGTTGTCTGGCTGCATTATCCAATGACGAAGAATTAACGACCCAACTTTTTCAGTACCGATTCGGTGAAGAAGCCGGTTTAAATGGGCATTCTTTAGGGAATCTTCTGATAACGGCTTTAACAGATTTGACTGGAAGTTTTGAGGAAGCTGTGGCAGAGTCAGGACGCGTTCTGGCTGTTCAGGGGAAGGTGTTCCCATCAACATTGCATGATGTCCGGCTGGTTGCACAAGTCCAGTTGCAAGATACAAACAAAGAAGTAAAAGTTCGGGGTGAAAGCGAAATCCCCAGAAAGGGTGGAAAAATTAAAAGAGTTTGGCTGGAGCCCAATAATCCACTGGCTTTTCCTCCAACCATTCAAGCAATCCTTAATGCCGATATCATTATCGTGGGTCCTGGATCTTTATATACCAGTATCATTCCCAATTTACTGGTTCCGGACATTTCTGAAGCGATTCGAGCCAGCCGGGGATTAAGATTCTTGATTTGTAATGTCGCTACACAACCTGGTGAGACTGAAGGTTATACATGTGGTGACCATATTAAGGCAATTGAGAAAATAATAGGAAAAGGAATATTTGATGTAGTTATCTGCAATGACAATTGTAATGGGAGACTACCAGAGGATATTGAATATGTTTGTATCGAAGATGAGCTCGATAAAGAATACCCTGTTTATAGTGCGAATCTGAATGATACGGAAGCACCATGGAGACATGATTCTTCAAAGCTTGCATCAACAATATTAGATTTATATAATGAAAGGACAGGACCTATTGGCCGTGAGTTTAGTTCAGATTTGTGAACTTTTTTACAATTCAGTGGTAAAATTTGTCCGAACAATCAATAGGAGGTTATTATGACTGTAAAAGTAGGTATTAATGGTTTTGGTCGCATCGGCCGCCAGGTGTTAAAAGCAATCTTGGAAACTTATCCGGATACGCTTGAGGTTGTTGCAATTAATGATTTATTTGATGCAGCTACCAACGCTCATCTATTCAAATATGACTCAAATTATGGGATTTTCCCAGGAACAGTCACAGTAGATGGTGCAGATCTGGTCATCAATGGTAAGACAATCAAAGTCTTTGCTGAAAAAGACCCCAGCAATTTGCCCTGGAAGGATCTGGGTGTAGAGATTGTTATTGAAGCAACCGGTGTTTTCCGTGATAAGATTGGCAATCCTGCCACAGGAAAACCTGGTGTCGATGTTCATATCACCAAGGGTGGAGCAAAAAAGGTTATTATCACTGCACCAGCGAAGAATGAAGATATCACAATCGTTTTAGGTGTTAATGATGATAAATATGACAATGCTGTCCATCATGTTGTTTCCAATGCATCCTGCACAACCAATTGTCTCGCGCCTGCAGCAAAAGTTGTGCATGACAATTGGGTGATCAAACGCGGTATGATGACAACTATTCATTCATATACCAATGATCAACGAATTCTGGATGTTGCTCATAGCGATCCCCGTCGTGCACGCGCAGCTGCTTTGAACATTATTCCAACCACCACCGGTGCTGCAAAAGCGGTGGCCCTTGTTATTCCTGATCTTAAAGGAAAATTTGATGGTTATTCATTACGCGTACCAACCCCTACCGTATCCATCGTGGACTTTGTTGCAGAAGTGGAAAAACCTGTGACAGTGGAAGAATTGAATGCGGCATTCAAAGCTGCAGCGGATGGTCCTCTCAAGGGTATTTTGGGCTTTTGTACTGAACCATTGGTTTCCATGGATTTCAAGGGTGATAGTCGCTCATCGATTATCGATGCAGAAAATACCATGGTATTGGGCGACACAATGGTAAAAGTCGTTGCCTGGTACGATAATGAATGGGGTTATTCTTGCCGGACTGCAGATTTAGCTGCCAAAATGGCAAAAGAACTTTAATCATAGATTGAGGAAAAAATGTGATGCGTATTTTTATCGCGAAATTTCAGCGGTAGAATACGCATCATTTTATATCAACAACAAATGATTCTAATTTCAGAACAGGAATAGATTATGTTTGACAAGAAAAATATTACCGATATCGATGTCAAAGGCAAAAAAGTGTTGGTGCGGGTTGATTTTAATGTTCCGATCAAAGAGGGAAAGATAAAAGATGACACCCGCATGACTGCTGCTTTACCAACGATCAATTATTTATTGGAGCATGGGGCAGCTGTAATTTTGTTCTCACATCTTGGTCGCCCTAAAGATGAACCAGATCCACAATTTTCTTTAGCACCGGTTGCTGAGCACCTGGCTACATTAATTCCAAATAAAGTAAATTTTGCTGAAGATTGTATCGGAGAAGTGGCAGAAGCAGCTTCTGCAAGATTACAACCTGGTGAAGTCCTGGTTTTAGAAAATACCCGTTTTTATAAAGCAGAGAAAAAGAATGATCCGGATATGGCAATGAAATTTGCAAAATTAGCAGATATTTACGTCAACGACGCATTTGGATCAGCTCATCGTGCGCATGCTTCAACGGAAGGTGTGGCTCACCATCTACCGGCAGTAGCTGGGTTCCTGATGGAAAAAGAAATCCGATATTTGGGTCAGGCTATCGCTGATCCTGCCAGGCCATTTGTTGCCATTCTGGGTGGTGCAAAGATCAGTGACAAAATTGGTGTGATCGACAATTTATTACAAAAAGCGGATGCTGTTTTGATCGGTGGGGGTATGGCGAATACATTTTTGAAAGCGCAAGGTTTTGAAATGGCTGACTCACTGGTGGAAGAAGATGCAGTTCAAACCGCAAAAGAGTTGTTGGCTAAAGGTGGAGATAAATTACATCTTCCGATTGATCTGGTTTTGGGAAACGCTTTTGATAATGATGCTGAAAGCAAAGTAACAGATGTGGAAAATGTACCTGCGGGGTGGCGCGTCCTGGATATCGGACCAGCCTCTGTAGAAGATTATGCCAAAGTGATTTCCGAAGCTGGAACAGTGGTCTGGAATGGCCCAATGGGTGTATTCGAGATGCCAAAATTTGCCAAAGGAACTTTTGGTGTTGCGGAAGCAGTAGCTGCATCTGAATCTGTGTCCATCATCGGTGGTGGAGACTCCGTGTCTGCTATTAATCAATCCGGTCTATCCGAGAAGGTCACCCACATTTCGACTGGTGGCGGCGCTTCATTGGAGATGCTCGAGGGAAAAATCTTACCTGGTTTAGCCGCATTACAGGATAAGTAATTTTCCCCCAAATTTTAAAATTCTGGTATAATTCGCGGGCTGCCCTTCGTAAGGAAATTTTTTTGGACAAACAGTTCCCTTCTCAGGAAGAGCAATCTTCTTATCAGGTGAATTGGAGGAAATAAGTTGGCTAATATAAAATCTGCGATCAAACGCAACAAGCAAAATGAAAAACGTCGTGTACTCAACCGTGTTTACAGAGGACGTGCCCGAACTTTTGTTTCTAAAGCTCGAAATGTAATCGAGAAAGAGGAGTCAAAAGAAGTTGTGATGGCCAGTGTGGTTGAAGCTGTAAAAGCTTTGGATCTGGCAGCACAAAAGGGTGTCATTCATAAAAACAATGCTGCACGTCGCAAAAGTCGTTTGATGAAACGACTTGCGAACTTACAATCAGAAGAAAAGTAAGTTTTTAAACATTAAGCACCGTAAGTGGGAGATGAAAACCTCCCGCTTTTGGTTTAAGCATGATTATCATAAATTAATTGTCTACCCATCCATCCAAATTGAGATTTATTTGGATCAAATCAAATTAACTATTCGGGCTTAATGTTATAATTTTTGAGGCTTTTTAGATACAGGTGAAAATGTTTGATCTAGAACAAAAAAAAGTAGAAGAACTCATAAAAAATTTTACCAGGCAGAATAACCTGCCTGAGATTTCGATTCAATGGAATTGGATTCCATTCAGCGGGCATTGGGGGATTTCGACATCCTTATTTTCTTTAGCCGCAGCAGAAGCGCGTCTAAAACAACTCAAACTCAATGTTCCATTACGCGCAAATGAATTGGCAATCGAGTTAGCTGAATTTATAGGTAGCCCATCCGGATTTGAGAAAGTTGAACCAGTCAATGGTTACCTCAATCTTTATTTTTCTCAAGCAGAATATGCGCGTCGGGTTCTGGATGAAGTATTGGATAAAAAGGCTGATTTCGGTCGACCAGACAGAAAAAATGAGAAAATCATGGTCGAGTTTTCCCAGCCAAATACTCACAAAGCGTTTCATGTGGGACATCTGCGTTCTGCTATATTAGGTGATACATTAGCCAGAATTCTGGATTTTGCCGGTTATGACGTGGTACGGGCAAATTATCCAGGCGATATGGGGCTGCATGTAATTAAGTGGTTGTGGTGTTATCAAAAATATCATGCAGGTGAAAAACCAGATGAGAATATCACGCAATGGATGGGAAAAATATATGCGGAAGCAAATGGAAAATTAGAAACCAACTCTAACCTGGAAACAGAAATAAGAGCACTGTACAAACGCTGGGATCAACGTGACCCTGAAATTGTTAAATTATGGGAAGAGACCAGAGAATGGTCTTTACAGGGTTTCTATCAGATCTATGACACTTTAAATATCCATTTTGACGTCTATTACTTCAATAGTCAGATGGAAAAACCAGGCAAAGAAATTGTTCAGGAATTGATTGATAAAAATATAGCCACGGATGAACGTCCGGAGGGTGCAGTTATTGTCAAGATAGACGATGTTTTGGGTCTAAAAAAGGAACAATATCGCGTACTGGTCGTGCTCAGGTCAGATGGAACGGCTTTATACGCTACCGAGGATCTGGCGTTAGTTAAACAAAAGTTTAGTGATTATCCTGACTTGAAAAAGTCTTTATACATTGTAGATGTACGCCAATCATTGCATTTTACCCAGGTATTCAAAACCATGGAGATTGCAGGATACGCCTGGGCAAAACAATGTGAACATGTACCGTATGAATTGGTCAGTCTCCCAGGCAATGTGGTGATGGCTTCTCGGGAAGGCACGGTTGTTTTGTTGGAAGATTTAATCAGTGAAGCCACGAAACGAGCATTTGAAGTTGTTCAGGAGAAAAATCCTGACATGAGCGAAGATCAAAAATGGGCAACAGCCAGAGCTGTAGGTATCGGAGCTATTAAGTATCCTATGCAGGCGAGAGAAAATACTAAAGTTGTAACTTTTGATTGGGAGTCAGCGCTTGATTTTAATGGCCAGGCAGCGCCCTATATTCAATATGCATATGTGCGTTGTGGTAGTATTCTTAAGAAAGCTGGTAATATTGTTATTAACCCACCTGAAATTTCTTATGAATTATCACCTCAGGAGATCCAGCTTATCGATCTGATCTCAAGATTTTCCAGAGAAGTTGAGCGGGCAGCCAGTGAGTATCGGACAATACAGATTGCCAATTTTGCCTATGAAATGGCGAAAACGTTTAATAATTTCTATACCCATTGCCCGGTTCTCTCTGAAGGAGAACCAATCAAAAGCACACGGCTTAACCTAGTTTTGGCAACCCGTCAGGTTTTGAAAAATAATCTGACTTTGCTGGGCATCACAGCCCCAGAAGCGATGTGAACCGATGGTTAAAAAAAATTCAAAACAAAAAAGGAGAAATAAAAACAAATGACCATTCGAACCCTTATTATGGGCGCAGCTGGGCGCGACTTTCACAACTTTAATGTGTACTTCAGAGATAATAGTGATTATCAGGTTGTAGCATTCACTGCAACCCAAATCCCTAATATTGAAGGACGTCGATATCCTGCGGTATTAGCAGGATCATTATATCCAGAAGGAATACCGATCTACCCAGAATCTGAACTACGTGAATTAATTGTAAAACTCAATGTTGATCAGGTTGTTTTTGCCTACA
>JAHYJK010000139.1 GCA_019429225.1 Anaerolineaceae bacterium | reverse complement strand
CTCAAAATCCTCTCCCGGGGGACCGCCCCGACCAGCGGTGTGGTCAAAGTGAGAGGCCGCATTGGCAGCCTGCTGGAGGTGGGCACCGGCTTCCACCCCGAGCTGACCGGGCGTGAAAACGTGTTTCTCAACGGCGCCATTCTCGGCATGCGCAAGGAAGAGGTGCAACGCAAGTTCGACGAGATCGTGGATTTCTCGGGGGTGGAGAAGTTCATCGACACACCGGTCAAGCGCTACTCCAGCGGCATGTACGTGCGCTTAGCCTTCGCTGTCGCCGC
Organism: Anaerolineaceae bacterium; assembly: GCA_019429225.1. Lineage (GTDB taxonomy): Bacteria > Chloroflexota > Anaerolineae > Anaerolineales > Anaerolineaceae > UBA6170. The sequence goes on along the minus strand of JAHYJK010000139.1, from coordinate 9,736 downwards.
CCACCTCGACCCGGAGATTTTAGTGATCGACGAGGTGCTTGCGGTGGGCGATGCCGAATTCCAGAAGAAGTGCCTGGGCAAGATGAGCCACGTGGCCGGGGAGGGCAGGACGGTGCTGTTTGTTAGTCATAATATGAACATGATAACTCGTTTATGTAGAGATGCTATGCTATTATCTTTTGGTCGTATTTCATTACAGGGAAAATCAGAAGATGTTGTAAAATATTACTTAAAACAAGAAACCTTTTCGCCAACAGAAAGAATTTGGAAAGATATATCAACTGCCCCAGGTGATGTAGTTGCTAAATTACATAGTGTCCGAATTTGTGATGAAAACGGACAGAGTTTGGATAAAGTTAATATACAAAAATCATTTTTCATAGAGGTGGAGTATTGGATTCTTCAAAATGAATTAAAAACAACTGCAATTTTACATATTATTGATCAACAAGGAACAACACTTTTTGCATCTAATGATTGGAATGACAATAAATGGTGGAACACTCCGCGAAAAAAAGGGCTAGTAAGATCTCGCTGTAAGATTCCTGGAAATTTCCTAGCTGAAGGTACACACAACATACTCGTAGCTATCGGTACTTATAATCCAAATGTTGTACACGCCTTAGAACGAGATGCCATTTCTTTTGTTGTTGTCGACAATATTGAGGGTGATAGTGTAAGAAAAGATTATGCAGGAGGTCGTTGGCCCGGTGTTATCAGACCAAAACTGGAATGGTATGTATCATTTAAAGATATTTTAGAAACATAAAGTAGGAATAAGATGTTCCGAAATTTAATCAAGTTAAATAAGGCAATATTCAAGAAAAATGTAAAACTAGCAGAAAAGAATAATGATAAATTGAGTTTATTTATGAATAAGAATCCCAAATATTCTCAATATGATATCGGAGAATGGACCTATGGTTCTCCTCAAATCAAAAAATGGGACGATAATACGAAACTAACAATTGGTAAATATTGTTCAATTGCTGGAAATGTTCAAATTCTCCTCGGAGGAGAACACAGACCTGACTGGATAACAACATTCCCGTTCAATGTTCTTTTTTCTGAAGCAAATCAATTCCATGGTCATCCAAGCACCAAAGGGAATGTTATTATCGGTAACGATGTTTGGATTGGTCAGAATGTAATCATATTATCAGGTGTTACTATAGGGAATGGTGCCGTTATTGGCGCTGCAAGCTTAGTTACTAAAGATATACCAGCCTACTCAATTGCTGCAGGTAATCCTGCAAAAATTATCAAATATCGGTTTACTAGACAACAGATTGATGAGTTGGAAAAGATCTGCTGGTGGAATTGGCCCCATGATAATGTAATTGAGGCTCTTCCGCTTTTACTTTCTTCAAATATTGACTCTTTTATTAACTCCTATGGGGATCTTCAATAAAAAGATCATGAAAATTTATTGTAATTTATTAATAAAGAGAATACATAACTACTTAAGTCTCCAAAGATATGCTAGTAGATTAATGGCTAGTTCCCAAAACAATAATGATGACATAGATATTAATTTTTTTAATCTAAGGTCATTTAACTGTTTCAAAACCTCACAAAATAAAACGGAGATTACTTATTTACTTAATTTGTTGAAGAACAATGAATATAAAACAATTTGTGAAATTGGCAGTTATAGAGGAGGATCCTTTTACCTATTTTGTCAGGTTGCGCCTGATGATGCAACTTTGATTTCAGTTGATATTGAATATCCAATAGAACGAAAACATGCTCACCGGAAATTTGGGAAAAAAGGTCAGAAATTATTCTGCATCCGCGGTGACACTAAAGACGCAAGTACCTACAACAAGGTAAAAAACGCATTGCACGGTCAGCAGCTAGATCTCTTATTTATCGATGGAGATCACTCTCTGTTTGGTGTTATGAATGATTTTATTCGTTATGCACCTTTGGTAAGACAAAAAGGAATCATAGCATTCCATGATATAAAATCAAACCTCACAAACAATAATAAAACTGACGATTCAACTTATGTTGGTGATGTCCCGTTATTCTGGCAAATGATTAAAGACACATCAGGAATACAAACCAAAGAAATAATTGAAAATCCAAAACAGAACGGTTATGGTATTGGAATAATCATCAAGGATTTTTAATAAATGTCAATAATAAATCCAAAAGTCAGTGTGGTGATGCCTGTTTACAATGGTGAGAGATATCTTGCTGAAGCTATAGAGAGCATTCTAAAACAAACCTTTTCCGATTTTGAGTTAATTATAGTGGACGACGCCTCCACTGATGGCTCAATTGACATCCTTTTAAAATATGCAAAACTGGACAACCGTATCAGGACTGTAGCAAATGAGGTGAACTTAGGCATCGCTGGCGCGACCAATCGAGGCATTCTTGAGGCAGATGGAGAATATATTGCCTTGATGGATCAGGATGACATTAGTCTACGAGAAAGGTTTGAAATTGAAGTTGCATTCTTAACAGAGCATCCTGGTATTTCTGTGGTGGGAGGAAATTCAATAAAGTTGGATGATGTAGATTACATTCTTTATAAAAGAAGAAAAGTTTTGGAAAGCCCAAAATTAATCCGTTGGAGTCTACTATTCAGAAATGAATTACAAAATCCAACGGTAATGATTAGACATCATGTTTTTAAAGAACTTGGATACAAGTATGAGGCCTATGAACCCTCACAAGATTATCATTTATGGTTGAAGTTAAACAATTATTACTGGTTTGCCAACCTGCCTAACTTCCTTGTGATTCATCGACTTCACAAAACGAATGCATCAGCAATAATGAGTGAAAAACATAGATTGACTTTGAATCACATTAGGCGTCAGTACATTCTTGAAAATTTCAAGATTTCATTACCCAAAGAGATTGTTGATGGTTTAACTAAACCAGAAAATATTAAGGCCATCAAGAATGCTTTGAGAATTTCAGATATTATTATTAGATGGGAAAGAGAATCTTTTACATGGGGTCTAAATAAAGATGAAAAGAATTTCATTTGTAAAAAAACTTCAATAATGATCAATAATATTTGGTTTTTTCAGAACAGACATCCTTTAATGATTCCATATGTTATTTATTCAGGGTTATTGAAGACCCTAAATCATCGTCACTCAACAGAAAATCTATCATCGTTATAATGACACAGCAAAAGAAAATCGCTTTGGTGTATGGCAATTATTACCGTCAAATCAAGATGTATTACACAAGGTGGCCTCTTCAATTCAACAATGATCGCTTAGATGTCCGTTTTTTTTCATTGATCTCCTATCAACACCGAAAAAATGTTGAAGATTCAACATTTTACATTGAAGGCTGGGTTACAAGAATCCGTAGGTCCATAAAATTTCTATTTCAGAATATAAAAACAGCTAATCAGTGGTTAATTAAACAAGAAGCTCAGTCAATTTTCGAAAAATTAAAAGTATGGTCTGAAATAGGAAACCTGATAACATATCGTCCTGATATTATTCACCTTGTCAATTCCCAAAATTATATAAAAATAAGAGGATTATATTTTCCTCATTCTCCGAAAATAATTGCATCATTTCATGGTTTCGATATTGTTAGTAGGCAATATAGTAGCAGTTTGTGGAGGCAATATCTAAAGGAATTATTCGAAAGGGGGGATTGTCTTCACTTTGTTAGTGAGTGGTTATATAACCAAGCGCTTTACCTTGGTGCACCAGAATATAAATCGAGGGTAATTTATGCGGGTGTGGACACTGTTTTCTTTAAACCTCAAATAAACAAAGAAATCCTAAAAACTGAGCAAAAAATTCGGCTTATTTCCACGGGGCGGCTAGTACCTTTAAAAGGATACGAATACGTTTTTCCTGCGATTAGGCAGTTACTAACTGATGGAGAGAATGTTGAGTACACTATCATCGGCACAGGGCCCGATTTTGAAAGGCTTAATCAAATAATAAAAGGTTTAGGAATAATAAATCAGGTAAAGTTTGTGGGTAAAAAGCCAAAGAGTGAGGTAAAAAAACTGCTCAATTCTGCTGATATCTATTTACATCCATCAATCACAGAAGCCTTACCCGGCGCAGTTCTAGAAGCTTGTGCGATGCAACTGCCAATTGTAGCCACAAATGTTGGTGGTATTCCTGAGATAATCAAAAACGGTGTCAATGGGTTGCTAGTTCCCCCACGTGATCCAGATACTTTAGCTCTTTCAATCAGACAATTTGTAAGAAATCCTGCTTTTGCACAAGCGATGGGCCAGGCAGCCAGATTGACTGCTGAAAATAAATTTTCTATAGAAAAGGAAACCAGTAATTGGCTTGAATTATACCTATCTCTCTGATGAACGATTGAGATTATTTTTTTCTCAGATCAATCAAACTATCGAATTTCTGATCGATACTACCTTAACACTAAAGCCATAGCTTTGTGGAATGATCGCACAACCAAAAGCAGGTATGTGTTATTGCACTTCGCTTGAGTTTCAAAAGTTGCCGTTAACCGGCCAGGAGAAAACCAGTAAAAAGAGTGATCAGAGCTTCGATCAGTTTCTCCCGACCGTATTGTCCGGCAGGCCATGGGATACCAGCGCCTGCCTGTGGACCAGGCAGGCATCAAATGCCATTGGGCCTTGGTTTCGTGGTTGGGCTTGGGAAGATTATGCTTATGATTTTAAGGCAGGCTGCCTTGGCTTGAGAATAATACATCAACCTGAAACCTTATGCTATTACCGGATTAAACATGAGGAGGGAAGGCTTTCAGAAACCACACGAAAAACCCAGGTAATTAACCGGGCAAGCGCAGCGCTTGAAATGAATCGGGTAATGAAAAAATATCATGCAGTTATCGATGAAAGCACAATCAATCGCTTGGTGAAAATTCTTTATTATCAAGCAATGCACTTGTTTTACCTGGACGAGAAAGAAAAAGCACTTAAGCTGCTTTCAGAGGTACGGAAAAATCATTTTGATAAAGTCAATATTTTCATTGGTTTACTCAACCTTTTTTCTCCCTTTTTTAGATCAAAATTCTTAGGTCACGCGTTGTACAAATTCCGCAAAAACATTTAATTTAATCGCCAAAACCAATTCATCATCCAATTATCTTCATCCCACTAAGTCGCTAAACACCAATTTATCATGAAAATCTGCAACAACTTTGCAATCTATCGCAAACTTAACCGGTATCACCCCTACACCTCTCTAATGCCCTGTGAAATGATCGCGACAAGAAGAACACCGCAGAGTATAAGGCGAACTTATAGAAAACACACAACTATAGCCTTCGTACACTTCTAAATTCCAAAAGCTGATTTGAACAAATAGATTGTTGCGTTCTTATTCTTGTTGATGAATCCTTTTTTGTTTTGACAATTTCTCGAATATTATTCCCGTTTGTAATCAAAGACACTAAAATTTCTCATGACATTTCCTTTGGTCTCAATTATTATTCCAGTTTACAATCGATCGGTAGAATTTGAGCGAGCTCTACAATCTGCACTTGCGCAGGATTACCCAAATATTGAGGTTATCGTTGTCGATGATGGATCTGAGGATGATATCCAAACGGTAGTTCAAAGAAACTTGGATAATAGCTCATTCTCAATTCTGTATCACAGGCAGGAAAATAAAGGGGTAGGTTGCGCCAGACAAAAAGGCGTTCAGCTTTCTAACGGTGTCTATATCCAACATCTTGACGCAGATGACACCATTTCACCTAACAAGATCAGTAGCCAGGTCAAAGCCTTAGAAGAAAATCCATCAGCCGTCGCTTGTATTTGTGGCGCACAAGACAACCTCTATTCTACCGATCTACTGGAGTTATCATTAAATGCAGTGCCATGGTGCACGTCTGATGTTTTATGGCGATACCCGCATAAGGAAATGGCGAAATGGCCATCGTTTATTGGCGGGTCAGATATCGTTCATTTTATAAATATTGGACTCCATAACCAAGAAATCGTCTGGATCAAAGAAAAACTAACCCAAATTTATCCTTCACAAAAATCACATTCAAAAGTATCTAAAACAGGCTCCAAGAGAGAACAAAGATTACATGACAATTATTTATTTCCCATACACCTATATACGTTGCTTCAAAGGTCGAAATTGATCTCAATAAAGAAATATCGCGAACCACTCGCCGAACGCTTTTATCGAATTGCCTTTCAATTCGCCATGATCAGTGAAAGAAAAAAGGCACTGGATTTGTTAAAATACGCCTATCGTTCTACAAGCATGCTCAAGAAGAAAATTGAAGTCATAATTGGCTATTCAATCATATATCTAACTCGCTCAAAAACACCAATATTCTATATCGCCTTATTTAAAATTCACAGGAAAATCAACCCAAAGTCTCTGCATGCTGATAAATACATCACAACCTTAATTTAGGACCTTTTTAACAATGGCAAAAGATAATCCGCTGATTAGTTGCATAATGCCAGTTTTCAATGCAGAGAAATTTCTCGTTGGTTCGATAGAAAGTATTTTAGCCCAAACCTTAGGAAATTTTGAATTTATAATCATAAATGACGGCTCCACAGACCAATCAGCAGAAATTATCCAATCCTATTGCCAAAGGGATCCACGAATTATCTTGATTGAAAATATCAAGAATTTGGGATTAAAAAAAACCAGAAATCTTGGGATTGAAAAAGCAAGGGGAGATTACATCGCCTTGATGGATTCAGATGATATTAGTTTTTCAGAAAGATTCGAAAAGCAGGTTAAATACTTGCAAGTTTATCAAAACATATCAGTGTTAGGGACAAGCTTTATTGGCATTGACGAATATGGTAATCAAAAAGGGCTTCAGACCTTTCCGAGTTCGCCAGGGCTTGTGAGATGGGGGTTATTTTTTGGCACTAGCATTGCTAATCCCACTGTTATGATGAAAAGTAATATTTTTACGGTTCACAAGTTTCGCTATCAAGTCGAACAATCAGAAGATTATAATTTATGGGTCCGTCTAAGTGCTGATTTTAATATGGCTAATCTTGAGACTCCCCTATTATATTATCGATTACATCCTGACAATACTTCAAAAAGATTTAAGGCATTCCAAAGGGCTGTCTCATTTTCAAACCAAGAATTATTAATCAATAAATACATAAATCACCATTTGAACGAAGAAATCTTGCTTGGATTAAGGCATTCTGACCAAATCTCTTCAATGAGGATCGCCATTCAGGTACTAATAGTTTTAATCAAACTATATCATGTCACAATACAATGGCAGTTAACAGATGAAGAAAAAAAGAAAATCGCTCAACTTGCAGCCAGAAAAATGAGATCAATTTGGTATTACCAGAAATATAACTTGCTGCTCGCCCCTATAATGGTTTATTCTTGGTATCTAATGGTTAGGAATCAATAATAATCCACACAAATGGCTTATTATCAATTTTTTTCAAGTTAAATACCTTGTTCAATAATTTATGATTAATATTTTACAATCCAATTAGGTTAAGTTGTGAGAATTTTTAGCGACCGTTCTCATTACATAGAAATATTTCGCCGACAAATCAATACCATCACCCGTGTACTATGGCGTGACCGTTCCAAAGAAGACACCCTTAAAACCTTTGGCGAGTGGGTCAACACTTACCAGTTCATCGACGACCCTGCTCAGGCGGATATCTGCATTCTCACCTATTACTGGAAACACTATCAAGAACAGGACCTGATCGGCCAGGCTGAAAGTGAACTTTCTATTGCACAAAAGTACCATAAACCGTTGGTCGTGTTCAACGAGGGCGATCCGCCTGCAAATGTCCCTTTTACAGATATAATCCTGTTCGAGTTCGGTGGTTACCGCTCCACGCCTGGGCTGCGTTACCATTCCAGCCAGCCAAGTTACATGACCGACTACCTGGATGTTTACTGTGGGGGCAAGCTCAAGCTTCGACCCAAGCAGGATAAGCCAATGGTCGGTTTCTGTGGTCAGAGCAGCACCTCACCCATCCATACTGCTTACCGTAAGCTGCGGCTTAAATGGCAACAATCCCAATACAGACAAGGACGACTCCGATGGGAACCGCCGCCTTTTGAGACAAGCTCTTTTCGAGAGCGGGTCCTGAAACTTTTTGAGAACCAACCCGGCATACAAACCAATTTCATTCCCCGCAAACGCTACCGGGCCGGTGAGACCCAAGACAAATCTCCCCACCACCCCGCCAAGCTTGAGTTTATCAACAACATCCTCAATTCGGATTACACAATCTGCATGCGCGGCGGGGGCAACTTCTCGGTGCGCTTTTACGAGACCCTCTGCTTGGGACGCATCCCGATCTTCATCGACACCGATTGCATATTACCTTTCCAGGACGAAATCGACTATAAAGCCATCTTCCCCTGGATAGATATCAAAGACCTGCCTCACGCGGCCGAGATCGTGCGTGATTTCCACGCCAAATTATCCAATGACGAGTTCATTGATTTACAGAAAGCCTGTCGTGATCTGTGGGTGGAACACATGACACCCAATGGCTTTCATCAGGATTTTATGTGTAAATTAAAGAGCCTCATCGAATAAATGAGGGACAAAATTCCATCACACAAAGGAATACTTCAAAATAATCCCATGCCCAATCACATTCCATTTGTGACAGTGATTATGCCTGTGTTTAATGGGCAGAAAACAGTTATCTCAGCAATTGAGTCGATTCAAAAACAAACATTAATCGCCTGGCAGTTACTGATTCTGGATGATGCTAGCAGTGACAACTCCTACATGCTATGCAAAGAAAAAGCAAATGAAGACCCTCGTATCAGCGTTTTTAGAAATGAGCAAAACCTGGGTTTATCAAGGAGTATGAACCAGTTGGTCTCATTGTCAGAAGGCGCATTCCTGGCTGTTCAAGAGCAGGATGACCGTTCTGCTCCAGATCGTCTTGAAAAGGAAGTTTGCATTCTTGACTCAAAACCCGAGGTCGGGATTGTGAGCGGTATAGCAGCCTGGGTCGATCAGCACGATCAATTGCTGGCGCATTTCCCTGGCATTCTGGCCCGCGGCGAGCAATATCCCCAGCAATTTGATGAGATGGTCCGATTCTTATACGAGGAACAGTGCAAGGTGGTTAACGCCGCCTGTATGATCAGGCGCTCGGTTCTCGACCAAATTCCAGGCCCCTTCGATCCTAACGCACGCATGTCCATCGATTGGCAGTTCTTCCTGAATGCCGCCCATTTCACCAGGATTTGGGGCATTCCCGAAGTCCTAGTTTATATGCGCCGCGATCAAGACCATCAGCATCTTTCTGGGAACAAAGAACTCCAATTCAAAGAAGCTCGCCGCTGCATCCGGTTGGTCTATGAAAAATATCGCAACGATCCGTCTTCGCCCATCAACAGAGATTTGTTCCGGAAAGCAATGTCCACAGAGATGGTGCTGGAAAGCAAATACTACGGACGCCTGCGGGGCTTGGGTCTGCTCGCAAAAGCTTTTACCTATGGTCCTTTTACGCCCCGGGTATATCGTCTTGCGGCGTGGTACGGAAATAGGTTCCTCCAAAAAATCGTGATGAGAAAGTAATAATGAGGAAAATCAAAATTCTTTACACGATCCCTAACTTTATCACAGCGGGTTCCGGGCAGGTGATGATGAACATCATCACAAGGCTTAACCGGGAGATCTTCGAGCCAGCCGTGTGCGTGTCAAAAAAAGGGGGCAAAATGGACCGGGAAGTTGAAGCCATGGGGATCCCGTTCCTGGAAGCGCCTTTTACCATCCCAGCAAAACCGTATGCGAGTCTGCTGCC
>JAHYJK010000138.1 GCA_019429225.1 Anaerolineaceae bacterium | reverse complement strand
GGTTCCTGTAATGCCAGGCAAAGATGTTCCGCTCCATATTCATTTGCCAGTGTAATTGCTTCTTCTATGTCTTTCGTAATGACAGCCCCTCCTCTGTTAAGAAAAGCAGAACGGATCATTTCTGTTCGGGTTAATTTTTTGCTTTGCAAGACGATTTCTTCAGCTACCTGTTCCGCCATTATCAGAGAAGGAGTCAAGAGAATTGCAGATGCCAACAGGTCATGCTCAGCCTGAGCCAACAGGTCGGCTGCAACCCAGGCAGGTTTGGCATTTTCATCCGCGATGACCATGGTTTCCGTTGGCCCAGCCAGATTATCAATCCCTACAGAACCATACACCTGTTTTTTTGCCAGCGTTACAAATAAATTACCTGGTCCGAAGATTTTATCTACTGGTTTGATGGTTTCTGTGCCATATGCCAGGGCTGCAATTGCCTGTGCGCCTCCAATGGAGTATATTTCTTTCAGACCTAACATATTGGCGGTAGCTAAAATTAAAGGAGAGACTTTGCCTGTACTTCGTTCGGGTGGTGCTACCAGAACAATCTCTTTGACACCAGCTACCTGAGCAGGGACAGCTGACATGATCACACTGGAGGGTAGCGGAGCCGTACCAGCTGGAATATATAATCCAACCCTTTGAATAGGGCGGATTAATTGTCCAACCGTTCCACCCAGGTCGTTACTGATCCAGGATGAGATTGGTTGACGCTGGTGAAATGTACGCACTCGATCGATGCTTAGTTGCAATGCTGCTTTTATTTCTGGAGAAATGGAGTGGCTGGATGTTTGTATTTCTTGTGCGCTGATTCGGAAATTGGTCAAAGATGAACCATCCAGTGTGAGTGTCCATTGTTTAAGTGCCTGGTCTCCCTGGGTACGGACTTCTTTGATTATTCTGGCGACTGCCTGATCTGGTGTAAGATTTTCACCGAAAAATTTCAACATGTTTTGTTGCATGGATTCCGGAATGTCATAATCATCAATGGGCTTTCGTCGCAAGATGGTCTTTTTGGCTTCTTCGGGTTGATAAATTCTTAACATAGTTCCTCGTTTAATCCGTTATTTGTAATTTTTCCAATAGTCTGCGATAGCGGGGCGGTTCTTCATCAAACACATAACTGACCGGGATCACAATCACGCCACTACCACCAATCGCTCTCAATTCGCTGATGGCTTTATACATTTCCGTCTTTGAAACAATAATATTGACCGCAAACCAGTTTTGATCTGCATTTTTTACAATCACCTGTGAAATGGTTGGTCCCTGTAGCCCCTGGATGGTTGTACTATCAAATATTCGTTTGGCAATGGCCTGCGGATTTTCACCACGCATATTGGCAAAGACCGCCAATTTATCCTTTCCGATCAGGTGTGCTTCAAAAAATTCGATGAATATGCGAGCGGTTTTTAATGCCTCAGGATCCGATAACAACGTTTGCTTATTCCCAATCAACACTGCCTGTGATTCCAGGATTCTGCCACCTTCAATCATGCGGAGACGATTATCGCTCAAGGTCAATCCGGAGGAGACCACATCACAAATCATATCTGCATAGCCGATTGCTGGAGCAATTTCAACGGTGCCCTCGGAGGAGACTAATTGAAGATCAAGATCGGTTGGCTCAAAGAATTTTGTGACCAGATTTTTGTATTTTGTGGCAATACGTAGAGGTCGTTTTAATTGGTTTGCATATTCAACCAGACTTACAAGCGAAGTAACAACATTCCACCCTTCGGGAATTGCCAGATTGAGGGAGCAATGACCGAAGCCCAAAGCATCATGAATGACGACAAAATCCTGATCTTCACCCATTGATTCAGCCACCACATCATATCCTGTGATGCCGAAATCAATGCTGCCATCCTGGACACTGGCAACAATATCGGTGGCACGTTGAAAAATGACATTTACGCCTGGTAGTGCAGGAATTGTTGCTTCATATTGCCTTGGGTTTGGCTTGTAGATTTTTAGTCCGGACTCTTCCAGAAAGTCCAGACAGTCTTCAGCCAGCCTTCCTTTTGAAGGCAATGAAATGCGAATGTTTCTTTTTTCGGGTTCTGCGCTCATTTATAAATCCTATCTTTGTCTAAAATAAAAAGCCCCCATGACTGGGGGCTTTTCTGTTATTGTTTATTACTCCATCAACATCAAATTATACCGACTCAGTCAGGTTGGGAAGATGTTATGTGATGATGATGAGAAATTCTTTTATTTAGCATGAAAAGAAGTTTATTCATGATATCCTCATTTGTCAATACCTTTGTATCAATTTACCAGGATAAATTTCTGCCCATTTTTAAATTTGATTAATTAACTCAAAAATTATTAGAAAAAATCAGTAAAATGACCAGGAAAAATTTGGTCTCGGGTATTGTGATGGAGATCAGATTATAAATTAAAATCACCTGAAGAAGGTGAATTATGAAAATAAAAAATGGATTGAAGCTTTTATGGGTAATTCTTAATTGCATCATGGGTTTTGCATTAGGGTGGTTGGTTGCGTTTGGATTCTTGAGTGTTGATGATCATTTTGTCATTATTTCAATTGCTATTGTCAGTGCTATTTTTCACGGTTATCTATGGATCAGAATTCTAAAAGGTGAAAAACAACAACTGTCAATAAGGAAAATTATCCTGGGAATTCAACTCGTAATTGTTATTTTCATTGCTGGACTTTATTTTTCACAACGATTGACCTATCAAAATATTCCTTTGATTGGTAATCAATATGAAAAGTCCTTTAGGAAACTCTGGCAAGCAATAAATAAAGCATATCCATATTTTGAACTCAAAGGAGTGGATTGGAATCACACACACGATAAGTATTATCCATTGGTATTGGATGTAGTCAATGATCAAGAATACTATCTGGTCATTGCTCATATGTTAGGGGAGTTAAAAGATGCACACACGGATGTCATCACACCCAACCTGGATAAAAGGCTCTATGCTTCGGTGATAAATCTTGGAGATTTAGCGATTGTTGATCAAATTGGATATTCTGCCGAAATGGCGGGGTTACGCCCGGGAATGCTCATGTTGAGTGTCAATGGAAAATCCATTGAAGAAATAGTTCCAGAAATTGATATTTCATTAAATGAAGCATCTACCCCGTGGGCAAGGAAGATCAGAGCTTATAACCAGTTATTAGCTGTTCCGGAGGATGAGAATGAAGTTCTTATCGTCACTGTGATGGATAAAAATGGAAAAGAGGTGGAACTCGAAATTCAACAACTACGTACACCTTCTGGTTGGTTTTCTGGGTTTAATGTGCAAAAAATAAAAGCTGTTTCATTTGAAGAGATTAATGATGAAATTGGATGTATTCGTGTTGACCGGTTATGGAACAATAATGATGATATCGTGAGTGAATTTGACCAGGCTTTGAACGAGCTTATGGATATGCAAGGAATCATCCTGGATTTACGACAAAATGGTGGCGGAGATTCCAGGATCGGTGAGAAGATTGCGGGTAGATTTCTAGATCAATCTTTCACGTATGGACATGATGAATTCAGAAGGCGTCTATTTAAATTTGCCTGGAGAAATTCGGTAAATTATTCAGTTAAACCGAGAGGGAATATTTATCAAGGAAAACTGGCTGTTCTAACTGACTATCCCGTGATGAGTAGCGCTGAATGGTTGGTTGGAGCACTCATCGATAGTGGACGGGCAATTTCAATTGGACGGGTTACTGGAGGATCTACGGGAAACCCCATTCAATTCTCATTGCCAGGTGGAAAAGTGAGGTATTCCACTGCTGCATTCTACCGACCAGATGGCAGGTTGGTGGAAGGACAGGGATATTCGCCTGATATTGACATCAAATGGACAATTGAGGATTATATTTTGGGGATTGATCCAGATATTCAGGCAGCATTAGATTGGATGGAAGCACAAAAATGATCCGGATCAATCCCGTGGTCATTAATTTAAAACTATTTCTTCAGGATGCCTTTGACCAATAAGAACAAACCCAGTGCGATGATGACAATCGGCCATAGAATAAATGAATCGACCCCAAAGAATTTTGCGCCACCAAAGATAAAGAATAAGATCAGGCTGATAGAGATCAAAATAAGGCTGGAGGAGAGACCATCCGGATTTTCCTTTGGAGAAATGAGCGTTGCCAGTGCAATCCCAACACCCACAAAACCTGGAATTAGAGACCAGGCAAATGCCCAGGTTTCCCAATTTCCCGTCATATTTTGGTAATACAGAATTGCGCCAATCCCGCCTACAATACAGCCGGGTATGGCTAATCCACCGGTTTGCGTGAATATCGCCAGTAAGATAAATACGGCACCTACACCCATGACAATCCAGGGCCAATCAAATAATAATTTCAAACCTGGAACTAATTGGTTTGCCAATAATAGGGCACCGAAGAGAATCAGGATGATTCCCCATGCAAAGCTTGATTTCTTTTTTTCCATCTAGTTACTCCTTTAAATTGATAATAAAATTCAATTGCTTAATTGAAAAGTTATAAAATTTTTTTATTCTTTTGGTTTTAATAATACTGCTGATAATTTCCCGATGGACTGCCCCAGAAAATAATAAAAATGAAACAAACCTGGTAATGCCATCAGACCCAGAATACATAATCCTATTGCTTCGCTGATGGTGTCGACTTTCCAAACACCAAAATGAATGGGGTTCCAGGATATGATGAGAGGAGAAAATATCATTGATACCAAGACAGCCAATCCTGTTACGAGCACAACAAATGAGATAATTCCAATCGGGAATTTTAATAGGATGAATAAAACACTTTTCCAGGTTGCAGGATCGGTCAAAAACAATTTTAATTTTTGCCAGAGCGAGGTGTTTTCACTGGATACAGGTGCAGTTATCGGAATTGGCATCCCTAGGAGGTGGGTGGTTTGTAATCTTTCAAAAGATATCAGCAACCATATGGTAGGAAAAAGCAATGCCAGAATAATGATGCCAACCCAAATGATTAATAAAGAAAACCCCAACAAAAAACCGACTACCAACAATACAAAATATGCCAATCCAAGGGGAAAAGCTAAAAAAAGATACAAGAGCGTTAAATACAATTTAGGTTTTGCAAAGATTGTGAAATAATTGGTTAAAAATTGATCCTGGGGCATAAATCCTCATTTCTGGATGGATGGAGATTATTCTCTAGATTCATATACAATATACGCCTTTTGCGATGAAAAGTTGCATCTGGAAGCAAGGAAATGGTTTTTAACTTATTAAAACGAAAAAGTGGTTGCCGTATCTTTCAGGCAACCACTCGTCAAAAAATAATTCTTTAGGATTCCTGTTTAATCAGTTCAATTTCAATGTTGACAGAAATTTCATCACCAACCAACACACCTCCGGTTTCAAGAGATTGGTTCCAGGTGAGCGCCCAATCTTTTCGATTGATTTTTGCTGTGGCACTGAAGCCAGCACTGGTTGAACCCCATGGGCTTTTAGAAATTCCATTGAATTCTACTTTTACTGAGACGGGTTTTGTGATGTCTTTGATGGTCAAATCACCATTTAGTATGGCATGTTCCTTATCAATGACATTTACATTGGTTCCAATGAACTTCATTTTCGGATATTCAGCAACGTTGAAGAAATCTCCAGACCGTAAATGGTCATCACGTTGTTGCTGACGTGTGTCGATACTTTCGACATCAATTTCAACATCTACACTGGTTTTTTCTGGTTGGTTTTCATTTAATTCCACCAATCCGGAAAAATTATTAAATCTTCCTCGTACTTTTGCAATCATCATGTGTGTGACTGTAAATTCGATCAAAGAATGGGCAGGGTCTATTTGCCAGGACATAATTACCTCCAATAATATCACTATATTAAATAGTTTGATATAGTAATATTACACATAGAATAAAGTTTTGTCAACCCAAATTGCCATTTGTATAAGGTTAAAAAAAGAACCTCTTTCATTTGAAGAAGAGGTTCTTTGATTCGGGCTAATGATTTAGAAAGATCAACCAAGGAGGACCAGGAATCCTGGAACTAATAAAACAAAGGATATGAACAGATGCACCCCGAAAATTAAAGTTGGTTTTCTTTGTTTGTGGAATTCCATCCAGGAGGACACCAGACCACCCAAAGATGCTACGATTAAGGTAATTCCATACCAGGTGTTGATGACGGGTCCACCCGGTATAGGTTGCAAATTTGACACCATGGTTATGATGCCAACAAGCATCACTGCTGCTCCCCATGAAAAAAACCATGGACGTAAAGACTGGATCAGTCTGCCAGAACCTTTTTCTTCGTTAACAAAACCAATCACCAGCATGGATAAACCGGATAATATGATAATTATCGGTAGAATGATATTCCAATTCAGTCCCAACAGCAGAATTACACAAATAGCGATTGGAAATACAATTCCAACGACGTTGCTCGCCAGGGAGAATGTGAATCCTTTTCTACTTTGAATTTCGGTATATGCATTATTAATGGAAGCGATGGCTGGAATCAAAAAGAGTAAAGCCCACCAATTTTTTAACCATTCCAGGTTTGTACGCTGGACAAAAACGATCACAAGAAGCAATGCTAAAATGGCTGCCCCTGTCATTCGATTGGTTTTTTGCGTAGGATTCTTTTTGTTTTTCTTCAATTCTTTAAAGCACCTTCCTGGTTTGGTTGAATAATTGGTTTTCCAGGTTCACTTTTGTTATATTTTCCGAAGAACCTAACACAACAATACTGGCCAGTTTGTTCAATTTCTCCAGAATTTTGGCGAGATGACGGAAATCCGATTCTGATGTGGATAACAGTTCGTCCCGGAATTTCTGGCGATCATCGTCAGTAATTCCCAAAATATACCGCAGCATGGATGTATAACCTTTTGCGTCCGGTAATTGATAAGCATCCAACTCACCAATTGCTCCAATAATGGATTTGGTCAATTCGGATTCACTCAGTTCAAAACTGTTCAGGAATTGGGCGGTTAAATCATAATTTTCTATTGTGCTCAACAAATTGGGATCACGATAGGATAGAAATGTGAAAATTCCAGACAGACGATCAAAACTGCAAAAACCGCCGTATGCCCCACCCTGAACACGAACTTTTTCCCATAGCCAGGTGCTGCGTAAATATTGTTGGATTACATTCATGGAACCATGATCTTTATAACCAAGAGCGTATAAATTTCCACCTTTGCCAACAAAATTCACCTGACTTGGCACCGTCAAACCCTCGTTGATGATCTGACTTTTCTTATCCCAGGGTTGGCCTGAAAATGCAGAAGTAGGCAGTTGATGGACAAAATGATTAATTTCCTTTTGAACAGAGTCCCAGTGAGGTTGATCTATGGTTATATTGACCAGAAGGTTATTTTGATTGAACAAACTATTTTTTATTTCCTTGAGTGTGGTGGAAGTTTGCTCCCATTCCTGATCAAAATTTTCGATGAGGGATCGGATAAAAAACAGGTAGTCTACGCCACTCATTTGTTCCGTCATCCAGGCGGATGTAGCATATTGAGATTTGAGACGGTTATTGACAACCCGATGGCCAGATGGGATCAGCCCGGCTTCCATCCCGGATTTTTCTTCCAATAAGATTTGTCGGAAACGCTCCTTGTCACTGAAATTTGGGACCAATAAAATATCCGATAATATTGACAACAATGCGGATATCTTATTCACCATCACCTTTGAGCGCAGGAAAAGATAAGCAACGGAGCCATTTTGTTTGGCTTTTTCCGAAGTAAAAAGCGAATGACGAATACCACCTGTCTCTCTTCCAATATGCTGGATTAACTCAACAAAGGATTCTTTTTGCGTACCCATCTCCAACAATGCCCGGGAGAATAAGCGCATGTAAGGGAGATGTTCCGGTGATAAAGGTAACAGACGAAAACCTAAATCTACATATAGAATTTCACTGGTAAAGAGATCATGGAACAAGATTGTAGCAGGTTCGTTCTGCATGATTTGGATCGGCAGGGCTTTTATTTTTGGATCCAGATCGTCTTTCCCGAGCATGGGAATGGTTGCTAACGCTTCTGGGGAGTCAGGAGTTTCCTGCCGCTTTTTTAATTCCAGGGTATCCAACATAATTTGTTCCAAATGTTCCTGAGAAAAATTGGATCGGGCTTGTTTTAAACGAATTTTTTCTTTTTCAAGCCGTTGTGCCCCAATGGTTGAATCAGGAGTAAGTATGACGGTAACACGATGCTGGTTGTTTATCAGATATTTCTGGATCAGGTTTTCAAATCGGAATGAACCTTCTGTCAATTTAGATTTGATTTCATCCAAAGGATTCTGAAAGGCAAGCGGTGGGATGGGATCCCGGTCATATAGCCAGGCACTGAGTGTACGCAACATAACGATTAACCCGCGGGGGTAAGGACCTGTATTGTTTTCTCTTAAGCTGAATTCAATCGTGTTGATGGAGGCTTCAATTGTTTTGGGATCAATCCCTTCTTTAACTATTTTCTCAAGAGCAGTGAGAATGAGCGTTTCAACATGGTCGAGGTTTTTTGTTTCAATACCACGCATGCCGGTTGAGAAAGCCATCTGACGTGTTTCATCAGACAATCCTCTACCAACAACATCCTCCCCTAATCCAGACTCAATCAGAATTTTTCGCAAAGGTGAGGCAGGTGTGCCTAGTAAAACATGTTCAAGAATGCCCAGACTGAGTACTAATTCGGGATTGGTACCTTCTGGCAAAAGCCAATTGACTGTTAAATAAGCTTTTGAGTTTTCGGTCTCTTCTCCGCTATCGTATGGAATGATTCGTCGTTCAGGCTTGGAAAATTCTGGTTGTAATGCTGGTAAGGAATTTACTTGAATGGGTTCAAAACCCTGAAGATATTCATTGACAAGTTGCAAACGTTTCTCAGGATCATCATTCCCATAAAAGTAAATTTTGGCATTGCCGGGGTGATAATACGTTTCATGAAAATTCTTAAATTGTTCATAGGTCAGGTCGGGGATGCACTCCGGATCACCGCCGGATTGATACCCATATGCGGTGTCCGGCATCAATTGCATTTGACTTTCATCCCCCAAAATATCATCAGGAGATGAATAAGCGCCTTTCATTTCATTGAAAACCACTCCCTTGAAAGATAATTCATCCTCCGGACTATTTAGCTCATAATGCCAGCCTTCCTGCATCAGGGTTTGCGGGGTGATGAGCGGATATAAAACTGCATCAAGGTATACGTCCACCAGGTTGTAAAAATCCTGTAAATTTGTGCTGGCAACCGGGTAGCAGGTTTTATCTGGATACGTAAAGGCATTCAGGAAGGTATTCAGTGATCCCTTAATCAGCTCAACAAATGGTTCTTTGACGGGATACTTTCTGGATCCACATAATACAGAATGTTCCATGATGTGTGGTAATCCAGTCGAGTCGCTGGGCGGAGTTCGGAAAGTAATCCCAAACACTTTATTTTCATCATCGTTAATCACGGACATTAATTCTGCCCCGGTCTTGATGTGGCGGTACAAAATCACTTTGCTGTTTATTTCAGAAACATCAACTTCCTTAACGAATGCAAAACCGTGAAGCTCTTTCATGGTCCTCCGTGGATTTGTTAAAATATTATAAATCAATCATTCAACTGATAGGTATTATAAGTGCTTTTGCAGGGGGAGCCCCAGGCTGCATGCATCTGACGATTGGTCAAATCGATGACCATCGACATGATGGTCTTCTCACTATTGAGAATATTCTTGTCGATCCCGTGATTACAGATCGAATCAGGGTAATTGATGTGGTCTTTTTGAATTGTCTGAAGTGTTCTGACAGTATGTTTATCTGTTTGTTTCAGCAACCTTAATGCGCGATAATAACGGACTCTGGCACTGATAAGTTCATCTGGTTCATCTTCAAGGGTAAGCATCAACGGATCCAGGTAAAAATTCGTGTGAACGAGGTAACCATCCTCACCATAAATCATGCCAAATTGGCGGGCAGACACTTCGATATTGTACATTTCCCCACTTTCATGAACAATCAAATGATTGTAACCAGCAGCCCTTTGTGAAACGAGGATCCGTTTGATCGCATCTGCAGGTGTGCTGGCAGCCAGAACAGCACGAGAATAAATAA
>JAHYJK010000137.1 GCA_019429225.1 Anaerolineaceae bacterium | reverse complement strand
CTGGCGGCCGTACGCGTGGCGGAGGTTACTTGTATATCGATTGGAACGGTCATGTTTCACCCTGTGTTTTTGTGCCTTACTCTCCTGTCAATGTTAAGGATATTTATGCACAGGGTGGCACATTGAACGATGTCTGGGCAAATCCCTTCTTTGCAGACATCCGCGGTTGGCAGGAAAGTTATCTTCAAAGCAAAGGCAACTGGCTGGCGCCGTGTTTGAATCGAGATCACCATGCTATCTTAAGCCAGTTAATCGCCAGGCATGAGCCGGAGCCGATTGATGAAAGCGCCCGTGCAGCATTGCTTGACCCGGAATACGGGAAAGGGTTGGAACACTACGGCGAGCTATACGAGAATTTATCCGAATCGATCTGGCACGAACAATATCTGCAAGATCAACGTCAAAAGGAGTTTCATGTCAAGGGATCTTAGCAATCAGGTAATCCCTCGTCACCTTGCCATTATCATGGATGGTAATGGCCGTTGGGCGCAGCAACGTGGACTTCCCCGAATCGCCGGACATCAAGAAGGCGTGCAAACGGTCAAAAGGACAGTTGAAGATTGTGCTGAAATCGGGGTTAAGATTTTAACTTTATATACTTTCTCCACCGAAAACTGGTGCCGCCCAAAAGAAGAGGTTGATTTCTTGATGCGGTTAGCTGAAGAGTACACGATGCACGAATTGCCCAACTTACAGCGTAAAGGTGTCTGTCTGCAACTCATGGGGAGCCGGGAAGGGCTACCTGCCTCGCTGTTGGGCATTTTGGATAAAGCGACCATGCAAACAAAAGCGAACTCTTGTTTGATCTTAAATCTAGCCCTCAATTACGGAGGACGGGTAGAAATTGTTGACGCCATGAAAGCAATCATTTCGGATCATCAACAAGGTAATCTGGACATCTCTCAAATCGACGAAGCCACTTTTTCACATTATCTATACCTTCCGGATATGCCGGATGTTGATCTAATCGTGCGTACGGGCGGTGAATGGCGGCTGAGTAACTTCCTTCTCTGGCGTGCAGCGAATGCTGTTTTCTGGAGTATGCCAGTTCTCTGGCCAGATTTTCGCAAAGAACATCTTCAAGAAGCGCTTGCTATCTATGCTAAACAAATAACGGGTTATAACGATGGCGCATAACAGACCATCTGTCGGACTGGCATTAAGTGGCGGCGGTGCGAGTGGGCTGGCTCATATTGGTGTATTGCGCGTATTGGAACGTGAAGGGATCCCGGTGGATTATTTGGCAGGCACAAGCATGGGCGGTGTCATCGCAGCGGGTTATGCTGCTGGGATGAGTTCTGATGATCTGGAACGAGAATCATTGGCTATTACACAAAAACGACATATGGTGCGTCTGGCTGACCCAGGTATGCCAAATGGCGGTTTGATCCGCGGTGAAAGGGTACTCGCTTTCTTTAAAAAAGAATTTGGAGATAAAACTTTTGCAGAATTGAACCTACCATTGGCTGTGGTGGCGGTAGATTTGAATTCGCACCAGGAAGTCGTGTTGCGTGAAGGAACAGTGGCATTTGCGCTACGCGCTACCACTTCTCTCCCTGGATTGTTCAAACCGGTAGAAATAAACGGTATGCGGCTAGTGGACGGTGGTGTACTCAACAATTTACCCGTCGACGTAGTCAGCCAAATGGGCGCTGAAGTGATCATCGCAGTGGATATCGGTTTATCTCAGGAGGAAGGTATTGGTCAATGGATTGGGAATCATCGCTGGGTTCCAGAGGGGATTGCCAATACGCTGGAAGTTCTTGATGATACCTTATATGCCATGAGAATTGCAGGACAGAGGAACAGATTACATCAATTTACACCTAATATGCTGATTTGTCCTGAACTCCCCGCAAATGTCAATGCAATCGCCGGCTATGGACGAGTGAAAGAAATAATTACTGCTGGTGAGCAAGCCACGGAAGATCATATCGCTGAAATAAAAACACTCTTACAACCTCGATGGTATTGGCCACTTTCTAATAAGGCAGTTGAAATAAAAAAGAGAATAGTACAAATGTCATTTTCAAGAACTTCTGAAGGTTAGTGATTTTATGAAATGTATCACGATCAGTATTGTTACCTGTACTTTCAATAGCGAAAAATATTTGAAAAACGCTTTAAAAAGTATTGAAAGCCAAACTTACCAGCCAATCGAACACATTATTAATGATGCCTATTCGACAGACTCAACTTTGGAAATCATCCAGGAATATATTGAACGGAATAAAAACCGGTACAGAGTTAAATTCATTCAATCAGAACCGAAAGGAGTAGGCAATGCTCTAAATGTTGCCACAAAAGAAGCAACAGGTGAAATTATCCATTATTTACATTCGGATGATTATTATCTGAATCAGGGTTCATTGGAAAAAGTAGCGGAAATCTTTAAAAATAGACCAGATCTTATGTGGCTCACCGGTAATTTCTTAATCGAATTAGCAGGAAGAAAAGTGGTCATTCCACAAACACATTTACTGCGCATGAATCCAGAAACAGCCCTCTCCTGCATGAATTTCATCTCTCATGAAAATACTTTTATGAAACGAGATGTTGTTCAGAGGTATGGAGGTTTTAACGAGGGCAAGAATGAGGTTGTGGAATACAGCCTATGGCTAAACATGTTAAAAGACTATCGTCCTCTCATTATTGATGATGAGTATACCGTTTTCATCATCCATAAAGGGAGTACTTCAACAGGTAGTTTTCTAAAATTCTCTAAGGCAGTCATGAGAGCATTCAATACTCAAAGAAAAGAAAAAATCTTTCCGTTCATTGGTTACTATGCTGATAAAAGCTTTTATATCCGAACTAAATCAATTCTGAAGAAAGCAGCGAAATACACCACGATTTAAGAATTCTTGATCAGTGATTTAAAAGAGATAGAAAAGGAATTTCCCTTGATCACGTCTTTTCATCTCCCAATTTTCCAGGAATATGTTCACGAAAGGTATTAATGACTTACTCTAACACCAAGCCGCCGCACGTTCTTTTCCTGTTTTCTGATACAGGGGGAGGCCATCGCAGTGCAGCAGAAGCGATCATCGAAGCAATTAATTTGGACTTTCCAAATCGTATTTCAACAGAGATGGTTGATTTTTTCAAAGCATATGCACCGCCGCCATTCGATCTTGCATCTGATTTGTATCCTCCAATGGCCAGGGTACCTGATGTTTGGAAATTTGGATACAAGTTGAGTGATGATCCTCAGCGTACACGTTTTTTTTACAATGTAATGTGGCCCTATATTCGGCGGGCAACCTACAGGATGCTCAACGATCATCCATACAACCTACTGGTCACGGTGCATCCCGTCCCAGTGTTTCCAGTCAGCCGGGCAATGAAGTCGGGGGTCCCACCATTTTTCACGGTCGTTACCGATATGGTTTCGACTCATACCTGGTGGTTTAACCAACGTTCTGATCTAATCTTTGTACCTACTGAAATCGCGAGACAAAGAGGTTTAGCTTATGGGCTCAAACCTGATCAAATTCGTGTAGTTGGACTACCTGTTGCCCAGCGCTTTTGCATGCCCTCGGAAAGTAGTCAATTCTTCCGAGATAAAATGGGTTGGCCTCAAAATCTACCAGTGATCTTGCTCATAGGTGGGGGTGATGGGATGGGGCCTCTCACCAAGGTGGCACGAGCAATCTCCAATGCCCACCTCGATGCAACCCTGGTTGTGGTGACTGGCCGTAATCATAAGCTCAAGGCACAGCTTGACGTTGAGGAATGGTCGCTACCTACCTTCATTTATGGATTTACGCACGAGATGCCCAATTTTATGCGCAGCGCGGATATTCTGTTAACCAAAGCCGGACCTGGCACGATCAGTGAAGGTTTTATCTCCGGTCTGCCGATGATCCTTTACAGCCGCATGCCGGGTCAGGAAGATGGTAACGTTTCTTATGTGGTAAACCAGGGCGCCGGCGTCTGGGCACCTGAGCCCAATCGAATCATAGAAGTATTGCGCGACTGGCTTGATCATCCCGATGAGCGTGAAAAGGTTGCTGCCAGCGGCCGCCGCCTTGCCAGGCCGGATGCTTCGCATATGATCGCTCATGCTATCGCGGATCAACTGGGTGTGATGGAGGGAATAATCCAAAGGATACCGGAAAATGAAAAATAAGGAAAATTTGCATAAGACTTCGACTCAAGGTCAAAGCAAGCTGCATTTATCTGTCATCATTCCGACACTAAATGAAATTGCATATCTACCTCAATTGCTCGACGCTCTGGCCATACAAACCCGTTTACCAGATGAGATTATTGTAGCGGATGCTGGTTCGAAAGATGGCACAGCTGAACTGGCACATGCACGTGGTGCACGGATAATAAACGGTGGAATGCCAGCGGTTGGTCGTAATGCTGGTGCACGAATGGCTGGAGGGGAGCTCCTGCTCTTTCTCGATGCCGATGTGCTGCCATCCCCCAATTTTATTGCTCGAGTTTTGGATGAATTTGAACATGGAGAATATGATGTCGCTACATGCTTCATTGCTGCATTAGATAAAAGCCTTTTAGATCGAATAATTTGTATAGGTACGAATCTTTATTTTAGGGTCATTCAACCGATTTCACCGCATGCTCCTGGATTTTGTATCCTATCGAAGCGCACCATCCACGAAAAAATGGGTGGGTTCGACGAATCGCTTACCTTAAGTGAGGATATTGATTATGCTCGCCGTGCGAAACGTTGTGGAAAGTTTGGATTCTTATCCAATGCCCGCATTCCAGTCTCTATGCGTCGAGTAGGGAAAGAAGGACTTGTGGGACTTGGCTTGAAGTACGCCTGGTGTGAGATATATGCGCTGACGAGGAGACCGGTACGTAAAGCTCCTTTCGAGTATGAATTCGGAACGTTCAGTTCGCCCAAGATGTCAAACCGTTTGGAATTTTTTCAAATAAGAATATCACCCCAACAATGGAGTAAATTGAGGTATTCGCTGCGAAGACTTATAGCAAATGTACAAGAGCAACTAAACCGCTGAAAGGTATCGGCATTGGTGTATTTCAGACAAGAGCGCTTACCATGAACTTAGAAATTTTCTTGCGAGTTAAGAAACAATAATCATGTTCATAAAATCACGTTCCATACGTCATTGGCGGCGTTATCGTGAAATTGTTGGCATCTTTGTGCGGCATGGCTTTGGCTTCGGCTTTAACCAACTGGAACCAGACTGGAATTCCTTCCGCCATGTCCTAAGGCTTCCAGCACGGAAGAAACCTTCAACACCTTCCGAAGACCTGGCTATGCATTTTCGTTTGGCATTGGAGGAACTGGGACCAACGTTTATCAAACTTGGACAGATACTCTCTACCCGTCCTGACATGCTTCCACCACCCTACATTACCGAATTGAGCAAACTACAAGATAATGTACCCCCAACGCCTTGGGGCTTGATCCGGGAAGTATTGATCTGTGAACTTGGCCGAGAGCCGGAACAGGTTTTTTTGACAATTTATCCGCAGCCAATGGCGGCAGCCTCGCTGGCTCAGGTTCACGCCGCGAAACTGCTGGATGGTCAGGAAGTGGTCGTTAAAGTCCAACGGCCCGGCATCTCTGTTGTAATCGACACCGATCTCGAAATCCTGTCTTCCCTAGCAGCACATGCACAGACCACCCAGTGGGGAAAGGTCTACGATTTTGTCAGCATGGCCTATGATTTCGCCTTCACCTTAAGGAATGAATTGGATTATCGCCGTGAAGGTCGCAATGCTGACCGATTTCGGGAGAATTTTGTTCATGAATCTCATTTATACATCCCTCACATTTATTGGGAGTATAGCAGTCAACGCGTGTTAGTGTTGGAACGCATCCATGGCATCAAAATTGACGATCTCCCTGCATTAGATGAGACTGGTTATGACCGACATCGTATAGCGCTGAATAGCGCACGTGTCATTATCAAGGAAGTGTTGGAAGATGGTTTTTTTCACGCTGATGCTCATCCTGGTAATTACAATGTGCTACCTGGGGAGGTGATTGGCGCTATGGATTTCGGGATGGTTGGCTACTTGAAGGATCGGGATCGCCTAGATCTCATTCGACTCTATCTTGTCGCTGTTGCGTTGGACGCTGATGGAATCGTGGATCAACTCATCCGGATGGGCGCTGCAGGTGCTGAAGTAGATCGAACCGCGTTGGCTCGTGATATTGGTCGCCTTCTCAATAAATATTATGCCCTCCCGCTTAAAGACGTTCATGCCAGGGAAGTCGTGGAAGAAATAATGCCGATTGCCTTTCAACATCACCTGCATCTGCCAAGCGATCTTTGGCTTTTAGGGAAGACGTTAGCCATGATGGAGGGGGTTGGCTTGCAATTAGATCCTGACTTCGATGTGTTTGCAGTGGCTCAACCGTTTGTGCAGCGATTGTTGTGGAACATGGCAATCCCCAACGCGGGGTGGGTTCGGGCAGCCTTGCTCGGCGGGGCTAATTGGGGCGAGTTGTTCAACCGC
Organism: Anaerolineaceae bacterium; assembly: GCA_019429225.1. GTDB lineage: Bacteria > Chloroflexota > Anaerolineae > Anaerolineales > Anaerolineaceae > UBA6170. The sequence goes on along the minus strand of JAHYJK010000137.1, from coordinate 3,616 downwards.
TTGCCTCGAGCGGGAAACCGAATGTTGGAGCGTATTGAGCGGGATGAGCCTTTTAGGATCGAGATCGATGATACAGATCAAATCATCAGTAGGCTAGATCGGCTATTCACCCGTTTATCGCTTAGCATTCTTGTTAGCGCTATTTTCATCGGGTTGGCTTTCTTGATCCCTAGTACATCACCAAATAATTCGGGGTTATGGATGATCATCGGCGGATTAGTCGCAATCATCTGTTTGGGAATATGGTGGTTCATTTCTTTCCTTCGACCGAGACACTAATAGATCAGTTTAAACCCATGGAATTCTCAGTCAAAAATTACCGTAATAGCAACAATTTTTTAACAAAACAAAATGGAGGAAAAATTAGGAAATTTTTATTATTATGAAAGTGCGCTTTCTTGGACATTCCTGTATTGAAATTATTGGTTATCGTCATATTTTGATTGATCCTGACTTTGCGATTGAGCCCGAATTCGGCGTAGAGTATATTTGTGTCACGCACGGCCACCAAGATCATATTGGGCGATTGGCAGAGATCCCTACTGGGGTGGTGATCGCCTCACCTGATGTTTGCCAAATGGCTAGGCAGATGGGAGTATCACAACGCCGAATGAGACCCGTGCAGCCTGGTGAACAGATTGCAAATATCCGGGTTTTGCCCGGGTATAGCCAGACCAGAGGTTTTTTCTATCGTTTTTTGTATTTCCTGCTGTATAGAAAGAAACCAGAACCCGCTACAACGCCTCTCTCATTTTTCATCTTGGATGAAGCAAGTTTGTTGCATATTGGTGATGCGCATGAAGCTCCCCTGAACGTGAAGCCGGATATCTTATGCTTGCCCTGGCGGAAAGCGCCTCTCTTTACATCTCACTATAAAAAAGTATTAATGCGCACAGCCAGGCAATTTCAGGCGCCATATGTAATTCCCATCCATCATGACATGCCTGCTACCATCACTGACACATCCGAGTTACGCAGGCAGCTTAAATTTACCATATTGGACGAAAAAAGATGGTACTCATTCCATCAACAACGTCTCGAAACGGATTAACATACCCTTTTAATTGTATTTATAAAGAACGATAAAACTTGAAACTCAAAGGAGAAAGCATGAAGAACATTGCCATCATTACGGACACAGATAGTAGTCTGCCTGTTGAACTAACTGTGCAATATGGAATTCGCCAAGTTCCCATTAACGTGATTATAGAGGGTGAAACCTATGAAACTGGTGTGGACCTTGACGACCACTTCTTATTTGAAATGCTGAAACAGGCCAGAAAATATCCAACAACATCAGCTCCTTCTCCAGAAGCCTTTGCCAAAGCATTTAGAGCAGCTATTCTTGAAGGTATCCAATCCATTATTTGTATTTGTGTATCTGGTAAAGTAAGCTCCTCTTATGACGCTGCAGTCCTTGCATCTCAAATGTTCCAACATGATATTGTTGTCATTGATTCCCAAAATCTCTCAATGGGGCAAGGTTTTATGGCTCTGACAGCTGCTGAAGCTGTTTTAAATGGAGCAACAAGAGATGAGGTTTTGGAAAATTTGGCTCCTGTCAGAAAACGTATTCACACTTTTGCAGTTTTACCCTCTCTGAAATATATTGCACTGAGCGGTCGGTTAAATAAACATTCAGCTAACATCGCAGATATATTAGATATTAAACCAATACTGACAGTTCAAGAAGGAAAGCTGGAAGTCATCAGTCGTCAGCGAACCGTAAGCAAAGCTATTTATAAAATGTTTGAATTGATGATAAATGCATGCGATGGGAAAGCTATTGAACGAGGTGCAATCATTCATGCGGACTGTCCAGAAAAAGCCCAAAACCTACAGGAAAAAATAAATATTTCCTTTCCTGAACTAAAGCCCTTTTTATTGACTGAATTTACACCAGGATTATCACTCCACACAGGTCCTGGAACAATTGGAATAACGATCTTAACAAGAGAGTAGGACTGGACGCATGATCTATGTAGTGCTGATAGCATTAATTGTTTATCTGATCATTTTATCTATTGTTATAATAATCATTGCTCGTTCGAAATCAGAATAAAAAGATAGCTCTCGGCTTCTGGTCTGAATATCAAGCCCGTTACTTTCCGCTTACTGCGTATCGTTGCTGGTATTTGAAAACACACCCGACCCCATCGCCTATAGCAAAGATCTGGTAACTCATCCGGATCACATCGCCCTGGCGCAGGAAACGGCCGAGAAATCGATGGTCCTGATCAAAAATGCGGGGCAGATTCTGCTTTTCCGCAAGGACGTAAAACGCGTGCTGGTAATGGGCAAACTGGCGGATCAGGAAAACACCGGAGATCATGGTTCCAGCCGGGTGTATCCACCCTATGTGATCACACCGTTGCAGGGGCTAAGACGCTATTTTGGTGATGCAGTGGAGGTACTTCATCGCGATGAGTCACAACTCAGTGAAGCCAGACAACTGGCAAAAGAAGTCGATTGCGTGATCGTGATTGCCGGGAATGATTACAACGACGAGGGAGAATACACCTCCCCCAGCAGCCTGGATGAGATGTTCAATCCGATCATTACCGGATACCAGCAGATGGGAAAACCGTTCAAAGCTGCCCTGGTGAAGTTAATTAAAAAGCTGGGCATCTCCACCTTCCAGATTCAGGAAGGCATGGCACCCGGTGGTGACCGCCATTCTCTGTCGTTGAAGGCTGAGCAAATCAGGATGATCGAGAACGTGGCTGACGCTAATCCCAATACGGTGGTGTGCCTGGTGACCGGCAGCATGATCATGATCGATGCTTGGGCGAAGAACATCCCGGGTATCCTGCACAGCTGGTATACCGGCATGGAAGGTGGCACTGCCCTGGCAAACATCCTGTTCGGTGAGGTTAATCCCAGCGGAAAATTGCCCTTTTCCATCCCCACCAGCGTGGAGCATCTGCCATACTTCAGTAGCACGGATAAAGAAATCACCTACGATCTCTACCATGGCTATACCCTGTTGGATAAGAACGGGTATCAGCCAGCGTACCCCTTTGGTTTTGGGCTGACCTATACCAGCTTCGAACGCAGCAATCTGGTCGTCGTCAAAAAGGACGATCGACTGGAAGTGTCAGTCACAGTCAGCAATACCGGTGATCGTGAAGGCGCGGAAGTGGTATAGGTGTATGTGGGTAAACCGGATTCAAAAGTAGAACGCCAGAAGAAGTTGTTGAAAGGCTTTGAGAAGGTCTTCATCCCGGCAGCACGAAGCACAGAGTTGATGATCCCGGTGCTGCTGGAGGACCTGCGCTATTATGATGTTGACAAATATGGTTGGGTGTTGGAAGAAGGTAAATATCAGGTGATGGTGGGTCCTAGTTCAGTAGAAGAAAATTTACAGAAGACAAATGTTGAATTGAAAATCTGTTGAGGATTTAAGACCTGAGTTTCTCACTTTTGAAAAAAATGATCCAATTTACGCCTGGAAAATCAATTTTCAGGACACTAAGGCAGGACACTAATTTGAGAAACTCAGGAGGATTTAATATAGATAAAGCAAAACATTACCGGTGGTGATAGTTAATCACCACCGGAAAGTTTGATAAAAAAGAGGAAATCAATATTTAGTCTATCTTCACAGGTTACTGTT
>JAHYJK010000136.1 GCA_019429225.1 Anaerolineaceae bacterium | reverse complement strand
AATAGCGTATCGGCCTTAGATTCCAGCATCGGCTGCGCCATCAGCACCGCATGGCCGGTGCCCAGTTGCTCCGATTGGAGGGCATAGACAGCCTGGTTCCCCATGGCGGCCTTGACCGCCTCAGCGCCATGGCCCACCACCAATACAGGTGGCAGGTTTGCCAGACCCTCCACGGCCTTGAGCGCGTACCACACCAGGGGTTTTCCAGCCAGCTTATGCAGCACCTTGGGATATTTGGAACGCATGCGGGTCCCTTCACCCGCAGCCAATATGATCGATGCTAAGGTCATTGTGTATTATCCTCTAAAATCAGCCCACCGCCGCCCGTGAAAGCATTCACCAATTAAATACAAAATCACAAGTAAGGCATTTTCTGATAAATGCCTGTCTCGTGATAGATCTTGCGGGGTCGGTCTCTTGGTTATTCAATGTTTTGGTTCAAAATGGCCGGGGCACCAGGATTCGAACCTGGATCAACGGATTCAAAGTCCGCTGTGCTGCCGTTGCACCATGCCCCAGAATTGTAGCCATGATTCTAACACATTTTTGGGGGATGTCCAAGATGCAGGCGGTAAACGTGTGAGGGCAAAGTTTAAGACCCCCGGGATTTTAAACAACAGTTGGGCTATGTTTCCATAATGCCCACCCCGAAGTGACACTTCGGCGAGGCCTCTCTACGAATGCAAAACCACAACATTGAAATGTAGGGGCGAGGCGTGCCTCGCCCCTACATCCGATCGCGTAGGGTCTCCTGACCCCATAAATAGCCTATTGTCATTAGTATAATGGGATAATAGAAGAGGATGCGACGAAGCAATCTCGATATTTGCTCCCTTGGCGAATGCCATTCATAATGTGAAATTCTGAGATTGCTTCTCGCTGCGCTCGTCGCAATGACAAGATTCTAGTTCGCACAGGGCGAACAGTTACCTTTAGCAGGTTGAAAATTTCCAATTCCCCACCTCGTAGAGACCCGGGCGGGGCGTCTCTGCGTCAATACAATTTGCAGATTACCGTTGAGACGGATGATAATGACTACAATAAAGAATCTAATTACATGAATTTACGATTTTCCGCGCATTCTGGGGTCAAGGACATCACGCATCGCATCCCCAACCAGGTTCCAACCCATCACAAACAGGGTCAATGTGAGACCAGGATAAACCACAATATACCAGTAGCGGTTCAGGCTGGTGATCCAGTTACGGGCAAAACTAAGGACTTGACCCCAATCAGCATACCCGATCTCAGTACCAATCCCAAGGAAGGAAAGCGCCGCAAAACCAAGGACCACATCACCGATTCCAAGAGAGGCCAGAACGAGTGTGGGGAAAATGGCGTTTGGTAAAACATGTTTGAAGAGAATACGTCCACTCCTGACACCCGAAGCTTTAGCTGCCAGCACAAAATCGCGCTCCTTGATGGAAAGGATATCAGATCGTATTATGCGCGCGTAACCCATCCAACCGAACGTGATCATGGCAATCATGGGCGGCAACAGGCTTCTACCCAGGATAGGGGTGAGCACTGATGAAAAGATGAGTGCCATCATGATATAGGGCAGTGTCATAAAAATATCGGTAATTCTCATAATCAGGTTGTCAACCCAACCACCATAGTAAGCCGCCGTTGATCCCAGTATGACACCAATCAATACAGTGGCAATAACTACGATGACGCCGGTTCTAAAAGCGGTGCGAGTACCCCAAACAATACCATAAAAAATATCATACTGACCCTGAGCTGTACCCAACAAATGCACCCATTCTTTATTGCCCGTCAGCGGTTCATACCAGAATGGGATTTCAGGGACGTTCTTTTTCCAGGGACTACCGGGTGCCTGCGGTTCACCGCTAAAACCATCCCTGGGTATTTTCATTGGATCATTGCCAACAGGGGGGGCGATAATCGGCGCAAGTATCGCCACCAGAATGAAAATAAAAATCAAAATAAAGCCAATAATGGATGCTGGCGTTTTAAACAGACCGGTAACAATGCGGTAATTATCAGGGCCTAAAAATTCTTCCAACCAACCTATTTTTCGATCAGATTTTGCCTCGTCAAGTAAAAGGTTATCCCCGGTTGGGATGGTTGTCATTTCAGTCATACGCACTCCTTAGGACAAACGGACACGTGGGTCGATAAAAGCGTAGAGAATATCGACGACCAGGTTTGAGATAATCAGGATCAATCCTGTAAAAATGGCTAAACCAAGGATTGTCACGACGTCCAACTGAGCTGCCGCATCTGCAGCCGCCTTACCAATCCCCGGATAATTGAATACGGTTTCCGTGATAACAACACCCCCGAGTAAGCCGACAATACTCCCACCCATCATGGTGACCACTGGCAGCATGGCATTCGGCCTGGCGTGCTTATTGATCACATCCGCTTCTTTGAGTCCTTTGGACCTGGCAGTAATCACATAATCCATGCGCAGCGTTTCTAGCATGGATGAGCGAGTCACCCGCACGAAGGTCGCCCAGCTAATATACGATAGGGTAATAATTGGCATGATCATATGCCGCAGAGCATCCCAAAATATATCCAAACGTAGATTCAAAAGGGCATCAATGCTCAACAAATGCGTGTATTGTTTAAATTCTCCTGAATAAATCAAAATACTGACCCAGTCTGACATCTTCCCGGGTAAAAACCACTGGTTGTTGGCGTAGAGGAGCATCAGCAATAGCAGCCCAAATACAAAGGTCGGGAACGAAGTTCCTATAATGCTATAAATTCGGGCAGCCTGATCGAAAAATTTATTCTGGTTCACCGCCGCCTTAACACCCATCCAAATGCCCACTGAGAGCATTGGGAAAATGGTCCAAAGTGCCAGGTCAAGCGTATTGGGAAAGCGATTTTTAATGATGTCAATCACTTCTTGAGAAGCTGTCCGCGAATATCCAAAATCACCATAAAGAATCCCCCCATCACGTACGATGTTTCCCTGTGTATCTGGTCTTTGAACGCCGACCAACCAGCGCCAATACTGAACAAAAAAGGGGTCGTCCAATCCATATCTTTTGATGACAGCATCAATTTGTTTTTCATTTTTCGGAAAATCGACCACATACAAAGCCGAACGCTCCACCGGACCAAGCAATTGAAGCATTCCAAAAATGATCAGGGTGACTCCTGCTAACAATACTGGCACCAGGAGTAGCCGACGAATAATATAATTTGTCATTCGAAACCTCTCACTTCAGTTTTTCCTTTTAAAATGAACAGAAACCCAGTTTCTCATCATTCTGAATAGAAAAATTGATCGTGGTGGGGAAACCTTTGCAGGCTTCCCCACCAACACCTCAATCTAAAAGCGTTGACTTTACTGAATATTGAAGTTGAATAGGATCACATCCTGTGACAAACCAGGTCGCCCAAATAAGAGGGTTAATGGTTTAGCGTTGGGTTCATCGCATACTTCAAAACGCTCAATACCGAGTTTGGACGTATCAACATTGCAAACTGAGACTGGATCATCGTAAGCGTTGGTATCAGGATTGTAGATCATGATTTCGCCAACCATCACATCAACCGCAGCGCGGTTTTCAGCAGGAACGTAGACAATATCCGCGTCACCAGCTTGGAGCATCGCAAAGCGAGTGCCGAACTCTGAGATGTTCAGGAGTGCAACTCGTTCGGTCCTTGCAGGCTCTCCCCAATAACCTTCAAAAGCTGTCAGGATAACTTCCTGGTCGGGTGTCCAGTGATCGAGCTTATAAGCACCGGTACCGTTGGTAATGGCCCTAAAGGGGTTATCAGCATCTTCCATGGAGTAGAAATTCTGCCACGTATCGCAGCTTCCATCCCAGCCACCGTTTTCAACGACCCATTCCATATCCATGATGGCGCCCCAGTTATTGGCAATCGTCGCCAGGAAGGGGCCCCATGGTTGAGCGAGGGTCATGGTAACAGTACCAGCTGCATCATCAGCAACGATAGCAGCTTTGACGGTTTCACATGCACTGACAAGTACATCTGGATCATTAGCCATCAATGCTTCACGATCATCCGCAGACTCAAAGTCATCCACAATACCCGTGATGTCATCGATGCCAACCCCGAAGAAAGGCTCAGCCAACAGCCACTGCGGAGTTGAATAACCGCCCTGCAACAGACCGCGCTGGAAAGAATAAGCCACGTCAGATGGCGTCAGATCGCCGCCTTCATGGAATTTCACACCCTCACGGATCGTGAAGGTCCAGACGGTGCCATCATCAGAGACTTCCCAGGATTCAGCTAACTGGGGCACAAACTCATCGGTCTTGATGCCATCGTAGAAGACCAGGGTCTCATAAATATTCTGGAGAACCTCTCCGCTGGCGGTATCATACGCAGCTGCTGGGTCAAAGACCAAAGGATCACCAATGGAAGCAACGTTAATCGTCGTCGTATCCCGAGCATCACCCGTTTTATACATGGTCTTGTAAATATCCCCAGAGAAAATCGGGTTCAAAACGCGCCCTTCAACCCACTTTTGCATATAAGCATGAGAGGTTGCCAAAACAACGGGAACACCGACTGCCTGATCAAAATACAGCTGGTTAAATTCTTTGTAGACTTCATGCCGTGCATCTGGATCAATCAATGCCACACCTTCATCGAGCAGGGCTTTGAATTGCGCCTTGAGATCATCAGGCAGTTGCTGGCGGTTCCCATAGGTGCCAGTTGTATAAGGTTGATACCAGTTATGGGCATCATGAATGTCTTCCAACCAGCCACCGGTCATAATCGGGATCTTGTAGGCACGTTGGGCTGTTAAATAAGCAGGCCAGGGCAGTCCTAAAACTTCGACAACGAATTTATCATTGATTTCCGCCAAATTAGCTTGCAGAATTTCAGCATAGATTTGACGGGTTGTGTTGCCGGTATTGTAAAGCATCTGGAGTCGGAAGCCCATTTCCCAAATGTCATCGGGGTCTTCGCCAGCGGGGATGCCATCTTTATCGACGTCAGCCAGCTTAAATTCCTCGGCAGCTTTTTCCGGGTCAAAGGAATAAAATGGTGCGTCAGGATCGTATCCAGGCATACCAGGCAGAGAAAGGACTTTTGATTGGACGGCCTCACCCATATAAACATCATCAACAACGATGCTTGCGTCGAATGCATAGGCAAAAGCTCTGCGAATATGAACATCGTCAAAGAATGTGTTGGGAACACCATTGCCATCCAATTTGTTTGAACCGAGATAGGGGTTTAAGGCAACAGGCTCAACCACAACAGGCACCTCGACCTCTACGGGAACCTCAACCTTTTCGATAACTGTCTCGACAACTGTCTCGATGATTGTTTCCGGCTCGGGTACCGCAGCAGGTTCGCAAGCGGCCAAAACCATCGCCAGCGCGATTACGACGCCTAATAAAGCTAACAGTTTCTTTTGCATTTTTTCTCCTTCACACATAATTAGTTAAATTTTGTCGGTTTGAGGGAATATCATATATGGGTATCCTAATTAATCACCTCCTCTTGATCATCTATTGGTGTCACTTTCAAACAGGCAACAAAATGCCCGGGTGTGATCTCACGCAACGCCGGCTGGACTTCAGCACAGTGTTCATCTGCGATAGGGCAGCGCGTTCGAAAGCGGCATCCGGAAGGTGGATTGGCTGGAGAGGGTACATCCCCCTCCAGGACAATCCTCTGATGTTCTTCATAAAATTGAGGATCTGCTACTGGTATTGATGATAACAGTGCCTGCGTGTAAGGATGCAGAGGATTGACATAAACATCCTTCCGATTCGCTAGTTCAACAATAATCCCAAGGTACATGACCGCCACACGATCACTGATGTGACGCACCATGGATAAGTCATGTGCGATGAATAGATAAGTCAGATTGAGTTCTCTTTGGAGATCTTCGAGCAAATTAACAATTTGTGCTTGGATAGAAACATCCAATGCAGAAATTGGCTCATCACAGACAATAAAGGATGGTTTCATCGCTAAAGCACGCGCCACACCAATGCGTTGACGCTGACCACCCGAAAATTCATGCGGGTAACGGCTAGCATAGTTGTGATCCAAACTGACTAAATCCAGGAGCTCAGCCACACGGTCATCAATCTCTTTTCCGCTGGCGATGCCAAACGCCAACATTGGCTCACCGATAATTTCCCGTACCGTCATACGAGGATTAAGACTGGCATACGGATCTTGAAATATGATCTGAATATCTTTGCGTGCCTTGCGCATCTCCTCCGGCTTCAAATGGGCTAAATCCTGACCCTTGAAATACACATGCCCGGAGGTGGGCTCATAAAGCCGTAAGATCGTACGACCCGTTGTGGTTTTTCCGCAGCCCGATTCTCCCACAAGGCCCAGGGTTTCGCCTTGCTTAATTTCAAATGAGACATCATCAACAGCGCGAACAGCGCCAACTTTTCGGCGAATCACACCCCGATAGATCGGGAAATGCTTCACTAAATTTTCAACTCGGAGCAATGTTTGGTTGTCTGTATTCATTAACGCTCCCTCCCAGATGTTACATCCACCCAGCAAGCAACCCGATGGCCATCACGGCCATAGCTTTCCAAAACAGGATTTTCTTGCCAGCAATGATCTTTGACAAATTCACAGCGCGGCGCAAATGGACAAACTTTAGGCTTTTTGAAGAGCATAGGAGGCATACCATTAATAGAATATAAACGTTGACGTTCTTCACGATTAATTTTTGGGAGACTATTCAGTAGACCAATGGTATACGGATGCAAAGGTTCCGCATACAGATCTTTGACTGGTGCTTCTTCAATAATAAAGCCACCATACATGACAGAAACCCGGTTGGCAATACTGGCAACCACACCAAGATCATGCGTGATCCAGATAATTGCCATGCCCAACTCTTCACGCAATCGCTTGACCAGGTCCACGATCTGCGCTTGAATCGTCACATCCAAGGCGGTGGTTGGTTCATCAGCGATTAAGATCTGGGGCATGCAGGAAAGTGCCATAGCAATCATCACCCGCTGTCGCATCCCGCCTGAATATTGATGCGGATAATCTTTTAAGCGATCAGCTGCCTGTGGGATTCCCACCATTTCCAGCAATTCGATGCTGCGGTTGCGCGCCTGTTCTTTAGTGATTCCCAGGTGCAACATCAGAGGTTCTGCCATTTGTTTTCCAATGGACATAACAGGGTTGAGCGAAGTCATTGGGTCTTGAAAGATCATGCTGATTTGAGCGCCACGTACTTTGCGGATCTCATCATTGTCCATTGTCAACATATCCTCACCTTTGAAGAAGGCATGACCTGCAACGATCTTCCCGGGAGGCATTGGGACAAGCTTCAAACAAGAGAGCATGGTGACGCTTTTACCACAACCACTTTCCCCGACAACTCCCAAAGTTTCACCTTCATCCAGGGAAAACGAAACACCATTGACAGCATGAACAATTCCTTCAGGTGTGTTGAATTGCGTTTCAAGCCCCCGCACATTTAATAACTGATTTGTCATTTATTGTTCCTTGTCGTTCATTGTCATCCCAATATTAGCCAAAATCTCATTGAAATCGACAATATTTAAATGCTTTTTTGCGTCTCGTTAAAATATTTGTTATTAATAATTATAACATATTTCAATGAGTTGTTCTTATTTCAATATATCCCCAATACATCACCTTGTTTAAGGGGCGAGATTCTGAAGTGAATCACATCCAAATAAAAAATTAAATTCTTTTGTAACAGCCCAGGTGGCCTTGCTGCTAAAGGGTGGGGAGGGTGTGGTGAAAGCCTCTGGGAAAACGTTTGTCTGCTCTATCGATATACTTTATGGTAAATATCTGGCTTCGCCTTCATGGTCAGACACCGGTTGAATATTAATGAATGTTAGTTAATGAGCGCTCACGCTGGGAATTAGAATCCAAAGATGATCTCCCCGTTGATCAGAAAGTTAGCTTATATCAACAAATCGGATCAGAAGATAAACCAGGAAACTAACAAATATGTCTACTATGCATGTTCAATTTGAATGTTAACGAAAGGATATAATAATAACTGGTGACTTAAGGATTTGTTTGCACATAATTGGTTGTGAGTATATTGTCGTGCATTTTACCCATACCCCCTCAAAATTTACCAAAATGTCCATTTGCGCTAAATGCTCATCAAAAGCGATCAATGTTAAACGCCGAGATCTTGGCAAAATATCTTCCAGACCCTCCACCGTTTTCATGCGTTTTTGGCGGAACAATAATTTATCAAGTTCCTTTCCTTGATTGTCTATGGCAAATTGAAATAAATCATCAAGAGCTTGAATAGGTTCACGAAAATGCTTGTTGGTAAGGTCATCACCTGCAAAGCCAGCCAACCCCATGATCAAACCACATACCAACACAAAACTAAGCAAGGTTCCCTTATGAGAAGACATCAAAACAACATCAACCAGGTTGTTTTCCATCAAACCACAAACGACGACAGGTAAAGCAATCACAATGATGCCAACTATCCTAAATTGATTCACATTAGCCACGATAGGATAGTCAATCCAATCGATCAAACTCGGTTTAAGGACTTTGAGTAGAAAGGGTGAAAATTTATAGGGTAACCAGAATGTCAACCAAACCAGCATTAACCCAAACACAATCCAAAGCGCAATCGTAACTAAGCCTTTAGAAATTCTAATACTAACCCAGCCGACTAAGCTACCTATCAGGCTGCAAAAAACCAGCCCTGGCAAGAATTTAATCCATGAATAAGCAACGTGCAATTTAGCCAAAGCAATGCCATCAAACCCCCATGCAGCCAGGGAGTAAGCAACGCCCGCAATCAGCCCATAAATGATACCAAGGCGTTGCCTTCTTAGATTGAAAGGCACAGACATTTCTTATAAACTCCAGGTGAAACTCTATAATCGATTATAACACTTGAGGGTGTTGAAAAACGAACAATGTTTACTCATCATTTGTCAAAATCCATAATTAATTCTATTAACTACTATTATTATCTAAATTATATTAATGCGTAGGGGCAACCCTTCGCGAAGCACTCTTTGAGCCGTGGTTGCCCTAGGCGGACCCGGAGGTCCGCCCCTACGATCAAATTTATTTAGAGGAAATTCCCATTTTCAACACCCTCATATCGCCCTGATACGCACAAGACAAAATCGAATTTTCATCCCCACATGCCCGTAGCGACGTTGCCTGCAACGTCGCTACGAGATAAACCTGCATCATTCGTAGCAACGCCCTGCCAGGGCGTTGCTACGGAAAAAACCACCCGTAGGGGCGACTCATGAGTCGCCCCTACAAGATTTTAAAATATCTCATGTGACAATATTTTTTAATGAATTGTGTTTATATAATCACCACCCGGTCCATTCACGTGACCTCGAAGCGTAAAATCGAATTTTCATCCCCTCACGCCCGTCGCGATGGTGCAGGCAACAGCGCTATGAGATAAACCCGCGTCGTTCGTAGAGACGCCCTGCCAGGGCGTCGATACGGATAAAAAAAGGCTGACCCGACGTCGGGTCAGCCTCATCTACACAGCAGTTAAAGCCTAATTGTAGCGGTCCTCGTATTCGTCCTTATACTTCTTCTCAATCCGCTTAATTTTAACCATGCTAACCATCCCAATGAAACCGAGAATTAACCCCGCCACCGACAGTCCGTAAGCCAGGAAGTTCAGGAAGAATGTTGACCTGAGCAGCTGAAGGACCATCAGCAATGGTAAGATGACGCTAACCAGCATCATACTGCCCCCCAACGCAATCATCTTCCAGGGTTCCCACTTAATGATCATCGATATAACCAGCAAGCCACCATTTGGTTTGGTTTCGGCGTGAAGTGCGGCGGTTCCTCCACATCGCACAACCCATCTATCCGGTACGGACAGCGGGGATGGAAGCGGCAGCCCGAAGGCGGGTTGACCAGGCTGGGCGGCTCACCCGGCGGGACATCCCGGTAGCGGGTGGCATTGTCCGCATCCGGGTCGGAAGTGGCTTCCATCAGCGCCTGAGAATAAGGATGCAGCGGGTCATGCACAATGCTGTCGATCATGGTCTTCTCAACCGCCTGACCGGCATACATCACGAACACACGCTCAGAGAAATAACGCACGGTCGAAAGGTCATGGGTGATGTAAATCACCGCCAGTTTGTGCTTCTTCTGCAAGGCCTGCATC
>JAHYJK010000135.1 GCA_019429225.1 Anaerolineaceae bacterium | reverse complement strand
CACTTGAGTTTGGTCAGATGTTTCATCGCTTTGGTAGCCAGGTGACGATTCTACAACATTCAGGGCAATTGTTGGGCCGAGAAGATGATGATGTTGCGGAAGGTATGCGACAAATTCTGGAGGAAGATGACATTCAGATATATCTAAATGCGCAAACCGATTCCATATCCCAAACGACAAATAACAGGATCAACCTGCAGGTATCAACCCCAAACGGGCAAATTAATCTGTCCGGTTCTCACCTTTTAGTGGCCACTGGCCGAATCCCTAATTCGGATCAATTGCGTTTGAATGAAACCGGAGTGAAGGTTGACAGGCGGGGTTACATAGAAGTCAATGACAAACTTGAGACGAACATGGCTGGGATCTATGCCGTTGGCGATATCAAGGGCGGACCAGCATTCACGCACATTGCGTATGATGATTTTCGAATTTTAGAAGGCAATCTATTACACAAGAAGTCGTTAAATATAAAAGACAGAATGGTGCCTTATGTGCTTTTCACAGATCCTCAACTTGGCAGAATTGGATTATCAGAAAAAGAAGCACGGGCTGCAAATATTGATTTTGAGGTGGTAAAGATTCCTATGAATTATGTTGCCAGAGCATTGGAATTGGATCGCGCCAGTGGTTTTATGAAAGCATTGGTCAACACTGACACCAGACAAATTCTTGGTGCTGCCATTCTTGGTGTAGAAGGTGGAGAGATCATGTCGATGTTACAAATTGCGATGATGGGGAAAGTGCCTTATACAGTCTTACGCGATGGGATATTTGCTCATCCCACATTGGCTGAGTCACTCAATACCCTCTTCAGCAGTTTGCCATAGTTTCTCTCCAAGGCTCCGCATTATATAAAAACCCCCGATACAATTGAAAATATCAGGGGTTTTTGCTGAACAGGGGTTTTGATTTACATTACGCCGGAGGAGAATAAACCCAATCAGAACGCTGGCTTACCAACGCACGTAAATCCATCCTTAATTCTTCCACAGTTGGTCTACCCAAAAACCACCAGCCATTGTAAATTTTATAAATAGTTCGATCACGATCAAGCACGAACGTGTAGGGAATGTAAATTTCCCCATGCATTGAATCAGATGTATCAACCATTTCCAGCTCGTGCAAAAGCTTCTTATCGGTATCGCATAAAAATGGCCAGTTGGCGTTTAATTGATCTCGTACTTCCTGGGTGGTGAGTTTGTCATCCACAGAGACGGTGATCATTTTGCAATAATTAACCCGCAATTCTGGCTGCAGATGTTCAACATAATTCATCATCTGACGACGGTCCTTTGGACAAAAATAACCGCGGGAAAAAATTAAAACACCCGGGAAACCACGCAATAATTGCGAAAGTTTTTGAACATCACCAGTATGATCCGGTAACTCGAAATTTGGGAATTTTTCTCCCACTTTTAAATCTGCTCGCATAGGTAAATCCATTATATCCTCCTAAATTTGAATTGATTTTTACTTAATAGCCACCCCGATGTCACAAATTTTGTCGAATTTAAATGCAACAAATTCTAGCACTCACAGCGTGAATCAATGAAGCAACAGGCAAACTATTAAATTGTTATGTAAGTTTATTGTAGCAGTTATCGTCTAATTAATAAAATTTTGGAGGAAAAATAAATGAACACACTGACCCGGTTCAGAAAAGATAAAGATGAATTCTATAAACACGACCACCACAGCCCATTAACGCATGAGCAACAACATGTTTTTACCGGTCTAAATTATTTTCCGGAGAATCCGGATTTAAAATTGGAAGTGACGGTTGAAGAGTTTCCAGTAAAACAAACGATTACGATGCAAACTTCAACTGGTGCCAACCAGGAATATCAGCGTTTTGGTCGTTTTCATTTCAGTGTTGATGGGCAACCAGCAGCGTTAACCATTTATGAAAATGATCACGAATACTTCTTACCTTTTGCTGATGCATTGGCCGGGGAGGAAACATATGGTGCAGGTCGCTATCTGGAACCTCATCGTACCCATCAAGGTAAATTTTTAATTGATTTCAACTATGCCTATAACCCTTACTGCGCATACAATCCACGTTGGTCTTGCCCGATACCCCCTGCAGAAAATCGAATCAAAGTACCAATTCGTGCCGGAGAAAAAATATTTGATTTAATTGATGAACGAAGTAACAATTGATTCGTAAGAAAAATACAATGGTCATCGTCAAAGGTGTATCGAATAAAAAACCAGTTGTTGATAAGGAGAAAAAAATGTCTGCTAATGTTGTCTCAGTTGAGCAAAAACAAATAATGAAATATGTTGTCAATGGCGTAATCGCTGGTCTGGTTGGGGGTGTTGTCTTTGGAATGATGATGGCCATGATGGGCATGTTACCGATGGTGGCTATGCTGGTTGGATCACAATCTCCTATCGTAGGCGTTCTCGTGCACATGGTGATCAGTGGAGCTATTGGGTTCGCTTATGGTTTGGTACTATTCCTGACCAACTTTGAATTCAGTGTTGGTTTTGCTATTGTCTCAGGCATGCTGAATGGCGTTATCTGGTGGGTGTTGGGTGCATTAATCCTGATGCCTCTAGGACTGGGAATGACCGAGATGGTTTTCAAAATTGGCACTGACCAATGGTTCAGCCTGATGGGTCACGTGATATATGGTGTGGTCGCCGGTTTGGTTTTCCGTAGCCTGATGAAAAAATAATAGTCCCTTACGAACAAATCATTGAAGAAACTGGAGGAGGTCTCAACAGATCTCCTTTTTTTCTTAATTAATTCATTTCTTCGGTACATTTCGATAATAATACGTCGACAAACTTATCTGAATGTAAGAAATCAATAGGCATCACCGTCTAAGACGTTAGGTATGAGTTGAATTTTTTGCCAGGGAATTTACCTGGCCAACAAATCAAGGAAGAAGATGAATTATGTCAATAAAACCATTCAGAAAGATTTTATATTTTATACCAATAATGATTGTAATGGCAGGTTGTGGTGTAAAAACCAGTACTACCAAACAATTTTCAATTCAAGAAACATTCAGTAATCCAAACCCGGCAGAAATTAACCTAATCATGGGTGGAGGTAATTTGCAGGTCTCAGCCAGTGATGAAAATGGTATTTCAGGATCGATTGAAAACAATACTGAAAATTGGCAGCCGAATATTGTTGAGGATAATCAACAGATATCGATAACACAGGCTGGAATATCGAAATTTTCCACTATTCCCTCGGAGAAATTTGTTAACAACTGGGAACTGAAACTGAACGGAAACCCTCTGGATTTATTCATCGAGGGAAGAGCTTATAAAGGTATGATTGATCTGACCAATATCAACCTGAAAAGTTTCAGATTTTTGGATTCCGTCAGTGAAACAGAAGTCATTTTAAACAAGCCGAATCCTGTGAAAATGGAAACATTTGAGATTGGGTCAGCCGGGTCAAACTTAACACTTTCTGGATTATCGAACGCGAATTTTGAACAATTAAATTTTCGGGGAGCGGGTGGTAGATATACTCTTAATTTTTCCGGTATTTTACAACAGGATGCCGGCGTAACGATAATTTCGGGTTTGGGCTATACGCGCGTGGAAATCCCAAAGGATTTATCAGCAACAATAACGGTAAATGGACTTGTGAGGGGATTAATTGTTGAAGGACCTTGGGAGACAGATCAAAATGTTTATAAAAATTCTGGTTCAGGATATCAATTGTTTGTTGATGTCAACATGGATATGGGCACGCTGGAACTGATTTTACAGTAATCGATGTGTTCGACCATTTGTTTGTAAAGAAATTTTTTTAGGATAATTAAGCCCATCATCAGGAGTGGAACTATGTTCGATCAGTACTTGAGAATACCAAAAGAAAAAATTATGGAACCTTTAGCGAGAGGACCATTACGAAATATTTCGCCAAATACCATTTCCATCAGCGCCTGCATGGTAAGTGTGGGTGCCGGCGTGGCCGCCTGGCAGGGACAAAATGGATTGTCACTTGGTCTCTGGTATCTCAATCGATTTTTAGATGGTCTGGATGGCACCGTTGCTCGTGTTAATCAAAAGCAAAACGATTTTGGCGGTTATCTTGATATTGTTCTGGATATGGTCGCGTATGTAAGTATTCCGCTTGGATTAGCTTTTGCATCACAGGATTTGATAGTATTTATCGCATTATCTCTTCTATTTGCCAGTTTTTATATCAATAGTGCTGCTTGGATGATGCTGGCTGCCAACCTTGAAAAAAGGAACATAGGCGCTAAAACCCGTGGGGAACTTACTTCTGTAACCATGCCATCAGCCATTATTGAAGGTGGAGAAACAGTCATATTTTATTCATTATTTCTCATTTTTCCTGGATGGTTACCCTATCTGTTTGTATTGTTAGCCATCCTGGTACTTTTATCAGCTGTTAAACAGGTGACCTGGGCATATCGGAACTTGGATAAAAGGAAACTATCATAATGGATTTTGCAAACAAAATGCTTCTTCTGCCAACCTGGATAAAGAAAAATAGTACCAAAATTCTGGCACTTTTTTTCTGGTTGGGATTAATAGCTGGATATCAGTTATATGCCTACAGCCAAAACTTAACCGCTGTTGAGGTCATGCAGCAGTTATTAGGCTTGATGACCAATTCCTTTTGGGGACCAGTCATTTACATTATTCTTTATGCCATTCGTCCCCTGGTTATTTTTCCATCAACAATATTAACCCTGGCGGGAGGTTTCCTCTTTGGCCCTGTGTTAGGCGTACTGTATACCATTATTGCCAGTAATACCTCTGCAACCATTGCCTATCTGGTTGGGTATTATTTTGGTCAGGGAATATTCAAGGAGAGTTCCAACGATAACATCGTGCAACGCTATGCAGATCGGATGCGCAAGAATAGTTTTGAAACAGTAATGATTATGCGCTTCCTTTTTTTGCCGTATGACCTGGTGAATTATCTGGCTGGGTTTTTACGAATTCGATGGCTGCCATTTATTACTGCAACCGCATTAGGATCAATCCCTGGAACAATTGCCTTTATCCTGGCAGGTGCCTCCATTGAACAATTTGATGGCGGGGTTCCAAAACTTAATCCTGCCACATTAGCTGCATCCATTTTGATTTTTATTGGCAGCCTGGTTTTATCGCGACTTTATAAAAAAAGAGAAGGAATAACAAAATGAAAACAGAGCATTTCAAACATGTCGTTATTGGTGCCGGTTCTGGAGGGATTACTGTTGCCATCGGCCTCGCGAATCTGGGGAGACCGGTTGCATTAATCGAAGCCCTGCATGTCGGTGGTGACTGTACTAATGTGGGTTGTGTACCATCGAAGACTTTAATCAACCTGGCCAAAGAATACCGGCCTGGAGATGATGTAACCGAAGTTCTGGCTGAGGTAACCAGGAAACGCAATCAATTGCGCGACAAAGAAACCAAAGAAATGCAGCATTATCCGAATATTGATTTCATCCAGGGTCGTGCAAGATTCAATAACCCAAAAGAGCTTGAAGTGACGGTCCCAGATGGAGACAAACGACTGATCAATGCGGAGCATATTGTCATTGCCACCGGGGCACGTCCACGACTCCTTGACATTCCAGGTTTACCCGAGGAGAGAACACTGACAAATGAATCATTATTCGATATCACCGACCTGCCCAGGCATCTGGTTATTATGGGTGCTGGTATCATTGCTGTCGAAATGGCCTTTGCCTTTCAAAAATTAGGTTCGCGGGTTACATTGATTGCACTGGATGAGCGGGTTTTACCAACCTACCCTGCTGAGGTCGCGGAGGCCATGCAGCCCGAGCTGGAAAAACGCGGGATTAATGTGCATCTAAAAGCCACCAGTGACCATTATGAAGAAGAATCAAAAACACTTTTTGCCAGGCGTCAGGATGAGCTTTTCCCGATTCAGGATGTGGATCAAGTATTGATTGCCATTGGGCGGGCACGAAACATCGATCAATTGGATCTCGAAAAAGCTGGCATAGCTTACGATCGCAATGGTATTCAGGTAGATGGTTTTGGACGCACCAATGTAAAAGGTGTTTACGCCATTGGTGATGTAACCCCAACCTCTGCTTTTACTCACTCAGCCAATGCCCAGGGTCGCCGGGTGGTTCAAAAAATCTTGTTCCCCTATCTGCCAGCTTCTAAAAAAGAACCACTCTTCCCAACTGCCACGTATAGCGATCCTGAAATCGCAACTGTTGGGCTGACTCGCAAACAAGTCGATGAAAAATGTCACCCTGATCTGATAATGCATTTACGCTTTGACCTGAAAGATCTGGACCGGGGTTATACCGATGACATCCAAAATGGCTTTATTCTGGTCGATGTTGTACGTTTAACCGGAACTATCCTGGGCGCTACCATTGTTGCCCCGCATGCTTCCGAAATGATCTCATTCTTCACCCTGGCAATCAACCAGCGCATATCGATGTACAAATTGTACCGGCAGGTTTATCCCTACCCAACATTCTCCAATGGAATCCAAAAAATTGCGGATGCTTTTATGCGCGAAACTTTGCCTAATCTGTTACGGGAAATTAAAACATATCTTCGCTATCGATTTTTTTGAAAGCTAGGTAAGAATAACAGCAAAGTCATCGTCTTATGTGAGGAATTAAAGTATCTTTTCAAGATTTAGCGGTCAGGGTGTTTATGACATGCAGTCGCACGCCAAAAACACCCACCAGCCCCGATTTATTGAGATGTTACGAAAAATCTATAATAAAGGAATGATATGAAAAAAATAATTGCATTCTTGATACTTTTTACAGTCCTATTGAGTGCCTGCAATGTTGCCGGAAATAATACTCAAACATCTCCCACAACGTACGACATCAATGATTGGGATAGTGTCGTTGCAGCAGCCAAAGGACAAACCGTCAATTGGTATTTATGGGGTGGATCCGAATCCATCAATAATTATGTGGATAGCTTTTATGGGAAAGCTTTAAAAGAACGTTATGATATCACCCTGAACAGAGTGCCAGTTGCTGATACTGTTGACGCGGTTAACCAGGTACTCAGTGAAAAACAAGCCGGTAAAGATCCGGGTGTTGTTGATCTGATCTGGATCAACGGGGAAAATTTTGCCACGCTGAAACAGGCTAATCTCCTTTTACCTGCCTGGGCAGACAAATTGCCAAATAGCCGTCTGGTAAATTGGGATAACCCGGCCATTAATCGTGACTTTGGCACCCCGGTTGACTTTCAGGAAAGCCCCTGGTCATCTGCACAGTTCCAATTGATTTATGATTCTGCACGTATGCAGCCCGAAGACTTACCACGTTCTTATGCTGAATTGAAAGATTGGGTTGTTGAAAATCCGGGTCGTTTCACCTATATTGCCCCAGGTCCTGGAGGATTCCAGGGAACCCGCTTTGCAAAAGGCGCTTTATATGAGTTCAGTGGCAACGTGGAACAATGGGGAAACTTTGATCAGGCAATCTGGGATGAATATTCTCCACTCTTGTGGGATTATTTCAATGACATCAAGCCCTATTTGTGGCGTCAGGGTGAGACCTATCCCAAAGATGAAAACGAATTACACAGTTTATTTGCCAACCAGGAAGTAGATTTCAGCATCACGCAAGCAATCGTTGGGGCTGGAGCATTAATTGAACAGGGTCTCGTCCCGGAAACCGCACGTGCATTTGTCTTCGACAACTACATGATTGGTGATTTTAATTATGTTGGGATACCTTTGAATGCACCCAGTAAAGCAGCTGCATTGGTTCTGGCAAATCTCCTTCTTGATCCGGAATTTCAGGCAGCTCAGGTCTTACCCGAGAATGGGTTTGGACTGGGTTTTGGCATTGATATCAACCGCGTCACCGATTCGGCAGAACTGACAAAATTACAAGAAGCTTCACAAAAATTGGGTGATGCCGCAACACCGCCTTCTGACTTAGCAAAGGCATTGGTAGGTGATACCGCTGCTGAATACCAGAGTTTGGTTGAAGAAGGTTGGCGTCAGTTTGTTTTGTTAGCTCAATAATTATGTTCAAACGTATGGATTTTTCTTCTCCGTGGATAAAGTTGGCCCCAGCAATACTGGTAATCAGTCTGTTGTTTGGGGCCAGTATCCTATTCGGTTTGGCTCAAAGTTTTGGATTGATGACCGGAACCGGGCAAGAAAGCATCAGTTTTGAGGCGTATCGAAACGTCTTTTCAGGTCAGGGACCAGCCGGGCGTGAATTTTGGTCGTCCTTAGGATTTTCTTTATGGGTTGCTACAGCTTCAACACTTCTTTCTGCCATTGGTGCATTAACAATTGCCATCTGGCTCAGCAATCGCAAAGGGAAATCTCAGCAAACGGACACTTTGGCTTTGAACTGGAATCTGGCTTTTCCACATTTGGTTTGGGCTATAGCGCTCTTACTATTTTTTTCCCAAAGCGGTTTGTTGGCTCGATTTGCAGCCACTTTGGGACTCATTCAGATGCCAGCTGATTTTCCAATCCTGGTAAAAGACCGTTCCGGTATTGGGATTATTCTGGATTACGTTACGAAGGAGATACCCTTTCTGACGTTGATCGTTCTGGCAGTATTGCGCTCACAGGCAGAAAATCTGGATATTGTGGCTGAAAATCTGGGGGCTTCACGCTGGCAAAGGTTGTGGTATATCACCATTCCCCAGGTGTTGCCTGCGCTCATGGCTGGTTCATTGATCGTATTTGGATTTGTTTTCAGTGCCTATGAAGTCCCAGCCATCCTGGGAGTAAGATACCCGCGTATGCTGCCAGTTCTGGCACTGGACTTCTTCCTCAATCCGGATTTAAATAGCCGTGCAGAAGGTATGGTAATCAGCTTTGTGATTACATTGATTGTAATGATCGTAGCGATCATCAGTCTGCGGGGCGAGAAGGAGGACACTCAGGAATGAAAAATCAATCAGCTGTAATCTTTCGCATATTCCTGTATGGTATCCTGATTGCCCCCTTGGTCTTGTTCATGCTTTATGCGTTTTCTGAACGCTGGTTTTTTCCAGCGCCGTTCCCCACAGCATGGACTACCAACATCGTTACCCGTATGTTGAATGATCCCAGAACGACTTCCGGACTATTCATCAGTATTGGTATTGCCATGCTCGTCAGCTTTTTATCCTTACTGATTGGTTTTCCCGCAGCTCGGACCCTGGGTTCACGTGTCTTTCGCGGTAGACAAATAGCCTGGTTAATTTTCTTTTTACCAACGGTTGTTCCGCCTTTAGCAGTGGGAATGGGGCTCAATATCCTTTTCCTGCGTTTAGGCTGGTCAGGAACTTTATTTGGTGTGATTCTGGCACATCTGGTGCCGACTTTACCCTACACAATTTTCACACTTTCAGGGGTATTTTCACGCTATGATGAAAATTACGAACATCAGGCATTGGTGTTGGGTTCCAGCCGTCTACGAATATTCTTTACCGTCACACTCAGATTGGTATTTCCTGGCCTGATCGTGGCTGGGTTATTTGCATTTTTAATTTCCTGGAGTCAGTACTTATTGACATTATTAATCGGTGGTGGCAAGATCCTGACCTTACCAATGCTGTTGTTTTCTGCGGTATCAGGAGGAAATCCAACTTCCATTGCCGCCTTATCACTTTTATTTGTTGCCCCTCCAGTGATCATCATCGCAGCATCAGCGCGATTTCTTGTCCAGCATGGGAATACAATCAGGGAGCAGTATTAATGACGAAGATAGAACTAGTTGAACTTAAAAAAACATATCCTGGCAGTCATCAGCCAGTTTTGAATCATTTATCACTGGAGATCCACTCAGGTGAATTGGTTGCCTTATTGGGTCCTTCAGGCAGTGGAAAATCAACCATTTTAAAATTAATAACGGGACTGGAAAGTCCCGATGAAGGCCAAATCTTATTCGACGGTAAAAGCATTTTACCGGTTGCACCCAACAAACGTGGCGCGATTCTCATGTTTCAGAAAGCTTATTTGTTTCCTTTTCTTAATGTGGAAGAAAATATTGGATTTGGATTGAAAGTACAGGGGGCTAATCCGGAAACAATTCGCGCTGAAGTCAAAAAAATGTTGAATTTAATTGGTCTTCCGGGGGTAGAAAAAAGAAAGCCTTCCCAACTTTCCGGTGGGGAACAACAACGAATAGCATTGGCCAGGGCATTAATCTTACAACCGAAGTCAATGTTGCTGGATGAACCCCTCAGCAGCCTGGATACAGAAGTACGCGTTAATTTGCAGGAAGCCATCCGTCGGATACAACAGGA
>JAHYJK010000134.1 GCA_019429225.1 Anaerolineaceae bacterium | reverse complement strand
TTAAAGAATTTATCCAAAAGTCGATTTAACCATTCCGTTTTGTTAATCTATTAAATTAAGAGCCTGGAGATCATCCGGGCTCTTTTGTCATTGATAAAACACATGCTGTATAAATTGTCACAAAATTAATAATATTTATGTTGTGACATTTATCACTTGTGAAAAGATGCACAACAATATAATATCAAAATATAACATTATATAACATGATATAGCAAAGTATAACAAATGGAAAACTTTCTAACAACGAAACAGGTACAGGATTTATTCAAAATCGACCGCATAACAGTCTATCGTATGTTGGGGGATGGAAGGTTGAAAGGCGTTAAAATCGGCAATCAATGGCGATTTCCACAAAGGGAAGTTGAAAAATTATTAAGCGGTGAAACCATTGAACTGCCGATTGTCAATGAGTCGGATGCAATTTTTCCAATTCATTGTGTTCAAACCATTCAAGATTTATTTACCTCCGTGAGTCATTACAGTGCTGTCATTATTGACCATAAAGGGGAAAAAGTTACCCAGATCAGCCAACCAGGTCCTGTCAGTAAACTTTTATTATCAACAATGAAAGGTCGGGAAATTTGTGAAGAATCCTGGCGGAAAATTGCTGAACAGGCTAAAGGGCGGGGAGAATTATTTACCTGCCATGCTGGCTTGAAATATTTTGGGTCTGTGATCCAAACTCAAAATAAAAAGCAAGGTGTATTCCTGGCAGGGGAATTTTATCTGGATAGCGTTGATGCAGAAACAGAAAAAGAAATCTTGCGAGAGACAGCACGGCTGTGTGGCATTGATGAACAGGAAATGATGAATGCTTATCAGAAAGTTTCACAATTATCACAGGCAGAACAGCTGCATCTGGCAGCCCAACCAGCAGCCGCCGCCAATGCTGTCGAGAGTATCTTAAATGAACGCAGCGCTTTTATGGAGCGTTTACAACAAATAGCAAGCCTTACACAAAAATTATGAGGAGCCAAGGAATGAAGAAAATTGTAATTTTAGGGGCAGGAACAGCCGGAACAATGGTAGCAAATCACTTAACCCACTTGATGGATTTAAATGAGTGGCAGATTACCATTGTTGATGAAGATCCGATTCATTATTATCAGGCTGGGTACATCTTTTTACCATTCGGCGTGGGAAATGAAAAAAAATTGGTTAAACCCAAACAGGAATTTATTCCTTCAAAAGTTAGAATGATCCAGACAAAGGTGGAACTGATTCAACCTGAAAACAAAAAAGTAATCCTACAGGATAAAACCATTCTGGATTACGATTTCCTGGTGATCGCTACTGGAGCGGATATTTATCCAGAAGAGACTCCTGGCTTGGGAGAACACGAATGGGGAAAATCTATTCACTCCTTCTATACACTGAAATCAGCTGTCGCGCTGGCTGACAAGATGAAAAATTACCAGGGTGGCCGAATAGTCGTTAATGTTGTGGAAAATCCGATTAAATGTCCTGTTGCTCCTATGGAATTCTTGATGTTATCTGACGCATATTTCACCAAGAAAGGTATACGTGATCGTGTTGAATTGATTTATGCAACTCCATTATCAGGTGCTTTCACTAAACCGGTAGCCTCACAATTAATTGGTGATTTATTGTCAAGCAAAAATATCATTGTTGAACCGGATTTTTACACTGAAAGAGTAGAACCGGATGCTAAAAAAATCATTTCATATGATGAACGTGATATTGATTATGATTTATTGGTCAGCATTCCTTTGAACAAAGGTGCTGATGTGATTGGCCGATCAGGGTTGGGCGATGATTTAAATTTCTCTCCGGTCAATAAACACACTTTCTTGTCTGATAAATTTGATAATATATTCGTTCTTGGTGATGCAGCCAATATTCCCACCTCAAAAGCTGGATCTGTAGCACATTATGCTGGAGATTTATTTGGTGAAAATTTTGTGCGCTATACCGCAGGCAAAGAATTAATTGAAAACTTTGATGGTCACGCCAATTGTTTCATTGAGTCGGGGTATGGGAAAGGTGTATTGTTGGATTTCAATTATGATCAAGAACCTCTTCCAGGCAGATACCCTGTCCCTGGAATTGGTCCATTTACTCTCCTGGAGGAATCGAGAATTAACCACATTGGTAAATTATCCTTCGAGTGGATGTATTGGAATATTTTGATGCGTGGTCGCAAAATTCCACTTCCCGCCAATATGACCATGGCAGGCAAGTGGGTTGATTGGGAAAAAAGATATAGAAAAAATTAAGTTAATTTGAAAATTATCCAAAGGAGTAAAAGAAAATGGCAACAAAAGTATTAGCAGGCGTAACAGTGGAAGTGAATGAAGAAGGTTTCTTGGTAAACCCGGCTGATTGGACAAAAGAGATTGCAGCAGAGCTGGCAAAAGAAGAAGGCATTGCTGAATTAACCGAAGCCCATTGGAAGGTGATCGATTTCAGCCGCCAAAGTGCTGGAACAACCGGTGCTGCTCCAACATTACGTGGTATCACCAGCGGATCCGGTGTGAGTACTAAAGAGTTGTTCTCTTTGTTTCCAAAGGGACCTGCCAAAAAAGTGGCAAAAATTGCTGGTCTCGGGAAACCAGAAGGTTGTGTCTAATTTAGATCAAATTATAGTGAATGATAGGAGATGGTAACAATGGAAGAAAAACAAAGAAAAATGGTATTTATTTGTTCCAAAGGAACATTGGATATGGCATACCCGGCTTTGATCATGGGTTGGGCGGCCCTGGGTAATGGTATTGACGTTACATTATTCTTCACCTTCTGGGGTATGGATTTGATTAACAAACATCGTGTTGACAGATTGGAATTAGCCCCTGTGGCCAATACCAGTATGAAAATGAGCATGATGGGCGTTAAGACAGGCAACCTGGGCATTCCGAACATCTTGGGTGTCTTACCAGGAATGACTGCCTTTGCATCTAAAATAATGCGTGACACAATTGCTGATTTGGATGTTCCCCCTGTTGGTGAATTCATGCAAATGCTGGTCGATGCTGGTGCGCATATGTATGGATGCAAAATGTCAGTTGATATGATGGGCCTGACCAAGGACGATTTTATTCCGGGCGTGGAAGACATTGTTACTGCTTCCGAATTTATTGATATGACAGAAGACGCCCAAATTATCTTCATATAATTCAAATTTCTTGATCTAAACAGGTGATTATGATGCCAAACATGGTTTCATAATCACCTTTATTTTTTTTCTGTCCTGGCATGAATCTGGCAACTTAATACAGAAATTCCTGTGTTTTGAACTGTTATGGTTTTATAATTAGCCAGTAATCGGTACAGAACCGAACTGAGAGTGAACATTTGAATAATTTCTATAATAATCAAAAAAATACTCAATTTCGAAGAAGGGCAGTGCATCCAGCCAATGGAAACAATTGGTCTGGTCAGTCGATGGCAAGACCAGTTGCACCGAAGAAAAGCAGTCAATTTAAAATCCCAATTCCTAAGTTTAATGGACGCATGCCAAAATTTAAGTTCAAATTCAATCTCACCACTATTCTGGGCGCCTTATTTATATTTTTTGCCTGCCTGACCATGATCACCACTCTGATTGCCGTAGCACAACATTTTTCCAGTGACAAAAAAGCTGTAGCTGCCAGCCTGGATGAAGAATATATTCCTGTTGTGGTGACGCCCAATTTCAGTAACCAGATCAAGGTCCTCTTATTGGGTTCTGATCTACGTCCCAACGATGGCAGTTTCCGCACAGATGCCATCATGATGGTTGTACTTGATCCGGATTTGATGCAGATTAATGTGGTTTCTTTTCCCCGTGACCTATGGGTACAGGTTCCCAGTCTGTGGGAGATGAAAATCAATCAGGTGTTTCAATTGGGTGGGTTTGAAGCAACCGCAGAAATGTTTGCAGCGAACTTCGGAATTCGGCCGGACTATTATGTGATGACCAATTTCAATGGCTTTACCCAATTTATTGACAATCGCGGTGGAATTGAAGTTAAAATAGCTTCTGATTTTTCTGATCGATGTGATCTGCCATTACAGGACGCCAATGGTGATTGCTATGTTCAACAGGGCACTATGCATATGGACGGACCAACGGCACTCTGGTATGTGCGTGCGCGTACCTCTTCCAACGATATCGACCGCAATCGCCGTGAACAGGAAGTGTTGTATGCGCTGGCGAAAAAAATGGTCAGTTTCCAATCGATCACAAAATTATCTACGATGAAAGATGAAATCCAGGACAATGTTGAAACCAACATGACCATTGAACAGGCTGTCAAATTGATGCCGTTTGTTGCCATGGTTCTGAACCAACCCGAAAAGATCAATTCTATTGCCATTGGAGAGGATCACGCCTATCCATCCTGGTCTTGGGATGGCATGTGGATTTTATTGCCTGATATAG
The DNA here is from genome assembly GCA_019429225.1 of Anaerolineaceae bacterium. GTDB lineage: Bacteria > Chloroflexota > Anaerolineae > Anaerolineales > Anaerolineaceae > UBA6170. The sequence continues at coordinate 5,867 of JAHYJK010000134.1, read as the reverse complement.
AAGCCATTCAAAACTTATTACGGGAAGCTGGAATAAAACTCTAAGAATCAGGTTTAGCGTTTTATCTTCATGCTGTTCTCAGAGGATTTGTATCTTCTGAGAACTTTTTTTCTCCTCCCTCATCATCATCGGAATGCTATAATAACCAAAATCAAATTCGAGGTATCAATTGTGTTTATTACTCTGATTGGAATGTCTGGCGCAGGAAAATCATACTGGTCGAAAAAACTTGAATCGCAAGGTTTCAAGCGTTTTGGGTGTGATGATTTGATTACAATTCACCTGGCTAAGCAACTTGGATATGCTGAACCCGAAAAATTTGATATGCATCAATGGGTAGGTTATCCGGATGAAGAAACCCATGTGGGACACGCTCAGCAGTATCTATTGGCTGAAGAAGAGGTATTAAAGGAGATCATTGATTACCTGAATAAAGCCGGAGAACATGAGAACATTGTAATTGATTCAACCGGCAGTGTCATTTACATGCCAGAGGAAATTCTGGGTACGTTAAGTCAATTAACCAGGATTGTTTATCTCGATATAACCTCACAGGATTTTGATCACATGTTGAATTATTATCTTGAAAATCCGGTTGCTATCATCTGGAATGATTACTTCCAACCAATTCCTACAGAATCACGTTCGCAGACTTTTGCCCGTTGTTATCCTCAATTGATCCAATCAAGGGAACAAAAATATAAAGAATTAGCCCATGTGTCTATTCCGCCAGCCATGCATCGTGCATCTGATGCTTCGGTGGAGAAATTCCTGGGCTTTATAACGAGAGCGTAAGCAGTAAAGTACCAGCGGGAGTAAATCAACTCCCGCTGGTCTTCTGTTTTTAATGTTTACAAATTATTTCGTGGATCCTGCTACGATCAATTGATTGAGCAGATCGCTTCCTGGTGGAACCAGGGTTAACTTACCTTTATTTTCCAACAATTTCTGCATTTCCAGGATCTCAAACATAGCATTGGCCACATCCGGTTCACTGGTAATTTGTTGCATGGCTTCGCCTACGATTTTGGGGCGAATGGCACCAGCCTTCGCAAATTCTACAGCTGCCAGACGTTCAGCGGTCCCTGCGATAATATTTACCTGGTTAGCGCCATCTTGTTTGATGGCGGATGTAACTTGCCGTAAGCGGTTAACCACTTTTTCTTCAATCTGGCGAATCATGCCAATATCACGGAAATGGACTTTACGGATATACACGGAACCTAATTTATAACCCCATTCATGTGAACGTGGCGTGACTTCTTCGCGCACAGTACGACTCATCTGATGGCGATCGACCAGCATCTGATCCAACGGCATGTTACTCAAGGAACGAACCACAGCATTGCTGACATTTGCTGACAGGGATCCACGTGGGTCGGCATTCTTGAACAGGTAAGCAACCGGGTCACTGATGTACATTTCATACCAGATACCCACACCCATCGGTGCGCCTTCCTCAGAATTGACGGGATTGCTGCGTAAATATTGTTGATCCAGCCGCATATCCAACACTTTGCGACTACCAAACCAGTTTACCAGGAAGGCACCTGGACCAATTTTGAATGGCAGAATGTGAATGCCGGGTTCTTTCAGAATTCCGATTACTTTCCCAAACAGGATAAATACCTGGGATGTTCCTTCATTAACGATGGTGTAAAAACCCAGCAGACGAACGACCAATAATAAGAGTGGCATCAAAAACCACATCGCGAAGAAGGTAATGATAGCAGCAATAATCATTTGTAAAAATGGACTCATGACTCCACCTCCCTTACAATTTGTTGGGCATGCGAGAATAATCGTAAGCGTACATTACGCACATACGCAGCTAATGCACCTGGTCCACTCGACTTCAGGATGCGTAATTGTTCTGCCAGTGCTTTTAACGGTTCCACTTCAGCCTGCGCGTTGAGTGTCTCAATCTCGACTGCACGTTTGGACTGAACAATCTTTTGATCCGCCAGAGCTTGCGCCAGACTGATATCCGACGAAACCTGATTGTGGGCGGTATTGATCGCAGCCAGTGCTGATTCAACCTCTGCCGGCGGGTCAATTCCAGTAATCAGTGATGCATCCAGAAGAATTCCATAACGCGCGATGGAGGAGCTGCATTCTCGCTCCATGTGATCATTCAAATCTCTGAGATTCTTGCGCAGATCATTGATGGATACACCGGTGACGATACTCATTTCACTTTCTGGAATAATGGGACTATCCGGTGCAGCAAAGCTGGCAATTCGTTCACGCAAGACAGAGACAAAGTATCCCATGACATGTGAGATGGGTTGTTTGACACCGAAGAGGTAGGCATACAGGTTATTTTCTGCAACCCGATAGCGAATCTGACCGGTCAGGCCTGTGTTGAGTTGATCTTTCGTCACAGCTTCCAGGATAGTACCGCCGGCATTTGCCTTTGGTTCATCCGGGTCATATGCCATATTGATTGTTTGTGTGGCTACGGAAACTTTATAAACCTTTTCCCATGGCCATTTAAAATAGGGACCACCTGGTTGAATAACCTTTACCACCGGATAGTTGTAACGTTTTTTATGTTCCTCAGTCAACATATCAGCTAATGGTGTATTGATGGTAGTGTTTTCACCCATCCGTTCTGCCCGACCAAAAACAGTTTTTACTGCGCGTTCATTTTGTTCGACAGTAAAAAATGAAGTAAGAACATAACGAAAAACAAACCATACACCGAATCCAATGAAGATTCCCAATAATATACTCATAAGCATCGCTCCTTTGCAGAATCACAGATTGATTAAAAAACAACAACAAGAATGGACTGATTAGAGTATACAATTCATAAATTTGATAATGCAAGTAGGTATGTCAAGATTGAAAACCATTCTTGGAAGTACAACTTCCATCCACTTCGATCATGTAATTATTTGTTAAGTTTATATAATAAGGAAGAACCCACTTTACAAAAATTATCCAAACCCAAAAAGGTTTTATGTTTCGAATTGGTGTTGATCCAAAAGGCTGAAGATTGTGAAATTATGGAGAGAAATCCTATGCTAGCAACTGAAAGGAACATTTGTGAAAAGTGCGCATGAAATAGTCAGTGTCGGTATTGATATTGGCACGACAACAACCCAGGTGATCTTCAGTGAGTTATCGCTGGTGGAGATCGCTCGTGCCGGGCAGATTCCCAGGGTTGATATTACTGATCGCAAAGTTTTATATGAAAGTGACATCGTTTTTACTCCTCTGTTGGATGCTGAAACCATTGATGCGGATCGCCTTGCAGGAATCCTGAAACAGGAATATTTACGTGCTGGTATCTCACCTGATCAGGTTGAAACCGGAGCCGTCATCATTACGGGTGAAACGGCTCGCAAGAAAAATGCTGATCAGATTTTGAAAGCCATTGCGGATCTGGCTGGAGATTTTGTTGTCACGGTTGCGGGACCAAATGTTGAAAGCATGATTGCCGGTCGTGGTTCGGGAGCAGCCAGCTATTCACGTCAGCATTTCACCACCGTCTCAAATATTGATATTGGAGGAGGGAGTGCCAACAATGCAGTCTTCCGCCAGGGAAACCTGGTGGGATCGGCAGCCATGAATTTTGGTGGCAGGGTAATTGAGATACAGGATGGCATCGTAACAGCGGTAACCCGTGCCGGTGCATGGATTTCAGATGAAGCGGGTGTTCAGATTCGGATTGGTGATCGCCCAACGCTGGCAGACTTAACCCGGGTGACGGATTGCATGGCAGATGTCACCGTTCATTTGATTGAAGGAACCACATCACCTCTGGCGGAAAAACTCTACCAAACGCCACCCAATCCGGTTTCTGGTGCGGGAAAACCGGTGATGTTTTCTGGTGGTATTGGCTATTATTTTTATTCACCCATGGTGTTAAATTCGGCCGCTGATGTTAGCCGACATGGTGATATTGGTCCTTTGTTAGCCCAGAGCTTACGTTTCCAACCGAAAATTAAATCATACAACGTAATTAAGCCCGCTGAAACCCAACGGGCTACTGTGCTGGGAGCCAGCTCGCAGACATTGACGTTGTCAGGTTCCACAATTTGGGCTGAACAATCCATCTTGCCTTTGAAAAATGTACCGGTTATTCGACCTGATCTATTCGGGAAGGAATTGTTTCCCGAGGTGATCGCGGAGGCTATAAGAAATGCACTCAGGCGTTGGGATCTGGACCTGAGTGTCGATCCATTTGCCATCTCCTTAGAATTGGATTTAAGGATGGATTATCCCCAATTGATGCAGGTGGCGCAGGGATTGGAATCCTTTGCTACATCATTACCCATCGGGCGACCTCTCATTGCGATCATCAAGCGCGACTATGCCCAGGTACTGGGTCAGACAGTGAAAGGATTGGTAAAAGAGCGCCCCTTATTGGTGATCGATCAGGTTGGTTTGGAAGAAGGGGATTACATCGACATTGGAACGCCACTCATGGATGGGAGGGTGGTACCATTGGTGGTGAAAACACTGATTTTTTACCATTAATCTGAGGTATTGAATGATCTTACGCACGAAATTATTTGGAAAACAATACGAATTCCCGGATTTGCGTATTCTGATGGGAAAGGCAAACGAAGAAAAATCAGGGGATCGACTGGCGGGTCTGGCTGCTGACACAACGGCAGAACGCGCTGCTGCCAAACTGGTTCTGGCGGAAGTACCGCTGTGGGCTTTGTACGAAAATCCAGTAATACCACCTGACCAGGACGAAGTCACCCAGGTGATATTTGAAGGATTGAACCAGACAAGTTATTTCGAGATTAAAGATTGGACGGTTGGACAATTACGAGAGTGGTTGTTATCCAATGAAACCGATGGTGACCAGATCAAACGCATCGCTAATGGATTAACGGCTGAGATGATATCAGCGGTAACAAAACTAATGTCGAATATGGATCTGGTTCTGGCGGCCAGTAAGATTCGGGTGGTGAGGCATTGTGTCAACACGATTGGAATGTCAGGTACATTATCCAGCCGTTTACAGCCCAACCATCCCACCGATTCACCTGAGGGGATTCGGGCATCCATTTATGAAGGACTTTCCTTTGGCAGTGGTGATGCGGTGATTGGTATTAATCCATCCGATGATAGTTATGCCTCGGTGGCACGCTTACTGGATATGACCTATGATGTTATCAAAACCTGGGAGATTCCTACGCAAAGCTGTGTTCTGGCACATGTCACCACCCAGATGCGCTGTATGCAATCTGGTTCGCCGGTCGGGTTGGTATTCCAATCGATTTGTGGTTCACAAACCGGGAATGAATCTTTCGGTATTTCTGTTGGCATGCTGGATGAAGCCTACCAGATGGCAAAAAAGTATTGTTATCCTGCCGGGCCAAACTACATGTATTTTGAAACAGGTCAGGGATCAGCGCTTTCTGCCAATGCCCATCATGGTTGGGATCAATTAACCCTGGAAGCGCGCAATTATGGACTGGCAAAACGCTATGAACCCTTCCAGGTCAACACAGTGGTCGGTTTTATTGGACCGGAATATCTGTACAATACCGAGCAAATCCACCGTGCTGGGCTTGAAGACCATTTTATGGGCAAATTGACCGGAATATCCATGGGATGTGATGTTTGTTATACCAACCATGCCAGAACGGATCAAAATAGCGCAGAAAACCTGATGGTGTTGTTAACAGCCGCTGGGTGCAACTTCTTTATGGGTGTCCCCATGGCTGACGATTCGATGTTGTCGTACCAATCCACCTCTTTCCATGATACAGCCGCGGTCCGAAATATTTTTAACCTGCGACCCGCCCCTGAATTTGAAGCCTGGATGGAAGCCATTGGATTGATGAAAAATGGGAAGCTCACCCCGATAGCCGGTGACCCCACATTTTTCCTATCCCGTT
>JAHYJK010000133.1 GCA_019429225.1 Anaerolineaceae bacterium | reverse complement strand
ACCGGTCCTATGTATGTCTACTTATTCATGGAAGCCATCATGGACGCTGCCGTTCACCTGGGATTTTCACGGTACGTGGCGGAACAATTGGTAATCGAAACCATTCGCGGATCTGTGGATTATTACCAAAGTCAATCCGTGCATGTGGCTGATCTCAGAAATAAAGTCACCTCACCTGGTGGCACCTCAGCAGCCGCACTCTATTATCTGGAAAAAGCTGGTTTCAGAACAGCCGTTTCGCGCGCCATCTGGGCAGCCTATGAACGCTCACAGCAGTTGGGCAAGGGTAAGTTGGATCAACATCCTGAAAAAAATAATGATAATGGAAAAATTGAATAATAAACACTTAAGGAGTTTAAAATGAAATATCGAAATCTGGGAAAAACAGGCGTGAAAGTTTCAGTGGTTGGTATCGGTACCAATCGCTTTGGATCGGAAAAAACCCCGCAATCAGAAGTAAATCGCATCATCGATCAAGCACTGGATTTAGGGATTAACCACCTCGATTCAGCGGATGTCTATCAAAGTGGAAATTCTGAAATCGTTTTGGGAAATGCGCTCAAAGGCAAATGGGATCGTTTCTTTCTGGCGACAAAATTTTACTTCGCGACCGGAGAGGGCATCAATGATACCGGTGCTTCTCGATACCATATTTATAATGCCGTGGATGCCAGTCTGAAACGACTGCAGAGCGATCACATCGATCTTTATTACGTCCATCGCTGGGATGCAGACACCCCAATTGAAGAAACACTTCGTACCCTGGATAGATTGATCCAGCAAGGTAAAGTTCGTTATATTGGTGCATCCAATTTCGCTGCCTGGCAACTGGCAAAATCGAATATGCTGGCTGAATTCAAAGGTTGGAGTGCCTTCGCAGCTGTGCAATCTCATTATCATATGTTCGAAAGAGATCTCGAAAAAGAAGTGATTCCTTTCTGCCAATCTGAGAATGTAGCATTAATCCCGTACTTTCCTCTGGCAGGTGGTTTTTTGACCGGAAAATACCAGAAAGGCCAACCCGCACCAGCTGGTTCACGTGGCGAAAGCAGTGAGTATGTTCAGAAATATATGACCGACGCAAATTACGCGATCCTGGAAAAATTAACCATCTTTGCAAAGGATCACGGCCATGAGATGAACGAACTGGCGATTGCCTGGTTGCTGGGTCAACCTCAGGTTGCTTCGGTGATCTCTGGGGCTACCAGCCTGGAGCACGTTGACCAGAATGCTGTTGCTGCTGAATGGGTGTTAAAACAAAATGAAATAAATGAGGTTGAAGAAATTCTGAACGAAAAATCATAAATTTCTCTTGATTTTCATTTGACATAATTTCATACCTCTTCTACACTAATCCAATGCTTGCCCGCGTTTTTTCTTGTGGCGTCATCGGATTAGAAGGCGTCATCATCGAAGTAGAAGTAGACTCAAGCAACGGACAACCCAAAGTGTTGATTGTAGGTCTACCCGACGCAGCGGTTCAGGAAAGTCGTGAACGCGTTCAATCGGCGATTAAGAACAGCGGTTTCACTTTCCCCCGCAAACGAGTCACCATTAATCTGGCTCCAGCGGATGTACGCAAAGAGGGACCCGCTTATGATTTACCTATTGCGGTTGGTGTACTGGCTGCCAGCCAGCAGATCAATCCGGTCAAACTTCAAAAAAGTCTGGTGGTGGGTGAACTCTCGCTGGATGGTACCTTACGTCATGTGCGCGGAGTGCTTCCCATGGCTGCCTTAGCCCGTGAGGAAGGTTTTCAGCGCTTGATCGTTCCCAAAATAGACGCTGAAGAAGCTGCCCTGATACCGGATCTGGAGATCATAGCCGTCGAATCCTTACGACAATTAGCCGATTGGTTGCGGGGAGAAATCGAAATTGAGATACCCAAACCATCCTTCTCGTTGGATGAAGCTGTCTCACAATATCAAACTGATTTCCAGGAGATCAAAGGCCAGGAACATGTCAAACGCGCTTTGGAGGTGGCCGCGGCAGGAGGGCATAATGTACTCATGGTTGGACCCCCCGGCTCTGGTAAAACCCTGATGGCAAGGGCTTTACCTTCCATCATGCCCACCATGACCATCGACGAAGCGCTGGATGTCACCCGCATCTATTCTGTAGCAGACCAATTGCCCTCGGATATCCCGCTCATGCGCAACCGCCCTTTCCGCTCCCCCCACCACACAATTAGTCATGCTGGTCTGGTCGGCGGTGGCAACTGGCCACATCCCGGCGAGATCTCACTGGCGCATCGTGGTGTCCTCTTCCTGGATGAATTGCCTGAGTTTGGTTCACGGGTTTTGGAAGTTATGCGCCAACCGATGGAGGACAAAGTCGTCACCATCAGCCGCGCGCAGGGATCACTCACCTTTCCGGCTAATTTCCAACTCATCGGAGCCATGAATCCATGTCCCTGCGGATTTTTTGGGGATCCGGTCAAACCCTGTTCCTGTGCCTTAGGGATGGTGCAGAAATACCAGAAGCGGATCTCCGGTCCCATGCTGGATCGATTTGACATTCATGTGGAAGTGCCACGTGTGGAATATGACAAGTTGACCAATCAACGTCTGGGTGAATCCTCAACCATCATTCGCGAAAGAGTGGAAACCGCCCGGCAACGCCAGATCCAACGCTTTTCCAGCAATGGAAGCAATCCCGAAGAAAACCAAAAAAACCTTTTGATGACATCCAACGCTGATATGGGTGTGGGTGAAATCCGTAAATTCTGTCATCTCGATGATGCTGGCGAAACCCTCATGCGCGCTGCCATGCGCCAGTTGCAGCTTTCCGCGCGTGCATTTCATCGCGTGCTCAAAATTGCCCGTACCATCGCAGACCTGGCAGGCAGTGAACACATCGCCCCCAACCATCTGGCAGAAGCGCTGCAGTATCGACCTAAGATGATGCTGGATAATCAGGGATAAGCTTTTTCATCTGTTCACGAAATAAAAACCCCTTATCTAAAAACCTGATAATAGCGCTTTGCACTAAAAACACTCTTTGAAACCAGGAAGGAAGGTTTTTGTGTATAGATTTGGATTAAATAATACCTGCCTCAGGAAGGTGATTACCCTCTCGAGGCAGGTTTCAATTCCATTGAACTTATCGATCCTGTGGAGTGTTTACTCCGCTTCGTAGGAACCAATATCACAATACGGACCTTGCGGTCGAACGACACCGCGTTGATCTGTTTCGGGGCAAACCATATCATCACCCGCATCGATGGCTGGGCTACCAGGCAGCAATGCATGCGTAAGTGTCAGACCGCCGTTATCCGCAAGAGGTCCAAGAAGCGCATCAACACCAATCAGATCTGATGCAATCGGGTTACAGCTGTTATCCTGTACGAGGTTATGACCCCGAGAGACGAAATTACCTCCAGCAGTTGAATCAAAATTCGCGCAGGCATACCAGTGATTCCCGGTAACGATTGTGTTGGTCAGGGTAAGGGTTGGCACATAAGCACCCCAACCACCAATGAAAATGGTAGATGAACTCCAATCCGGCGCAATATTATTCGCAATGGTTGAATTGAGAATGACTGCATCGCCATCAGTCAAGAAGATAGCACCACCATGCCAGCCGGTAGCGGTATTCCCGCTGATGGTGCTGTTCGTGATGGTCATATTGCCAAGCGATCGGATCCCACCACCGACATCATGGGCGGCATTCCCACTGATCGTGCTGCGAACAATGGTTGTGGTTGTATTGAAGAAGGAATAAATGCCGCCACCCGACCATTCAGCCTGGTTGTCAGATACGCTACTGTCGACCAGATTGAGTGTGGCACCATCACCGTTGTAAATTCCGCCACCTCCCTGCCAGAAATCGCCCGCATTGGTTGCCATGACATTGCCAGTGACATTCACATGCTCAAGAGTCAAGTTTCCATTATTCAGGATGCCACCAGCCAATTGCCAACCAAAACCATCAGACACATTGAGATGACTTATTGTTGCCGATGCGCTGGAATTGACAATAAACACTCGATCCATGCCGCTGCCACTGATGGTCAAACCTGGCGCACCGGAACCGTCAATGGTCACGTTTTTATCAAGAGTCAAAGGACCGGTGAGAAGGCTGATTGTCTCTCCAGCAATTTCTGTGGAGAAGGTGATTGTACCACCAGCACAGACAGCATTCAGCGCATCACGAAGTGACCCGGATCCACTATCAGCTGTATTTTCTACGGTTATCTCTGCCGGGCAGCTCAAACGAATCTGATCGATCATCACCGAGTCTTTTAAGCCATCTGGTATTTTAAATTCAATGCCGCGAATTTTTTCAATAGCCAGACTTGTGCCAGTTAGATTATGGAAGGCTGAGAAAGGCAGATCAATTTTTTGCCAACCGCTGAAATTATCTGTGAAGGTAGCTGTGAAGGACACAGGTTTTGATTTCGCCTGGTAAAGGCGTACATAATCGACCAGCATGGACTGGGGGAACGTGGTATCTTCCCCAACCGGGCCACCGAAATTACCACCGACCGCAACGTTCATGAGGATATAGAAGGGGTGGTTGAACACCCACTGCTTATCTAGCATGTAATCATCGCTGGGGGTGGCTGTAAAATATGGCATACCATCAATAAACCACACAATCCTGTCTGGTTCCCATTCCACTGCAAAGGTATGGAATTGATTGGCAACAGGTTCGCCCAAATCGTAGGACTGTCCATAACTCTGACCACCCGAATAGCCTGGCCCATGCAAGGTGCCAAACACTTCATTGGGCACTCGTCCAACATATTCCATGATATCTATCTCACCGGATTGCGGCCAACCCACTTCGCCGATATCCGTACCTAACATCCAGAATGCCGGCCACAAGCCAGCTCCTTCAGGCACCCGGATCCTGGCTTCCAGGCGACCATAAGCGACTTCAAAGCGATCCTTGGTGAGTAACCTTGCAGACGTGTATTCACATGGTCCGTAATAACACATGAGAGAACCATCTGATTCCTTTACGGTAATTTGCAGGTTGCCACTCCCATCTACAGAAACATTCTCGGTGCTTGTGGTATAGAACTCGAGCTCATCATTTCCCCATCCTGGGATGCCATAAGCAGTACCATCGCCATATTCATTCCCCCAAACGGCTGCATCAGGTGCAGTACCAGGCTTATCGTTGAATTCATCGCTCCATACCAGCTTCCACTTTGATGGATCCGTATTACTTTCCTGGTAGTTAGTCAGGTTAATTGCCACATCCTGGAGACTGTTTTGTCCGTAATACCAGAAGTTGATTCCATCCGAATTGCTCCAATTCTGCTCAATGGGGAATGTCCAGCTGAAAGAATAGGTACCCCTGCCATTTTTCTGACTGGCTTCTAATACACGTTCATAAGCGCCCTGTCCAGGTAATGTCAGAGCATCGCCTGATGGAATTTCAAGATTGGTTAGAGTCGCTTTATTATCAATTGACCACAAATAGGGGTAGGTTTCAAAATCATCTATGAGGTTGGGGTCAAAAGATTCATCATCAACAATCGTCAAGCGTGCAATGGGCGGGAGACCCAGGGCAGCGCCACCGGTTGGATTAAAGAGGGAAACCACGACACCAAGATCACCTTGATATTTATTGTCATCAATGGTTTGTACTGTGAAAGATTGTTGTGTTGTATTCGGCTTGAATACCAGCGTTTCATGAGTTGGAATATAGTCACGATCAGGGATTGCAGAGCCATATTCAGTGGCAACTCGAACCGTGACAGTCTCCTCTACTGGTTTACTGAGCTTGACCGTAATGACTGCTTCAGATCCTTCAATATAGGGATAATTAATTTTACTGAAAGCTACGGTCAGGGGACGTTCCGGTGCAACACCATACAGCACGACATTGTCCAGATAATAGCTGGTTTCTCCCCCTGTGGTAAGGGTACCTAAACCATAGCCGTGAACCTCAGTTAAATTGAAGCCATCATTCGGGGCACCGTTACCAATTTCTTTTCGTGTCATGTCAGCAAACGGAATTTTAATCTCACGCCAACCGCTGAAGTCATCGACAAAACTATAAGTCCAGCGTTCGGCGTCGTCTCTGGTTGAATCCGGGTTGCGGTTATCCAGCACATCAAAGAACATGCTAGTGCCCTGGTTGGTGCCGTAGAGCCAAAAGGCGATGCCTTCATAGGCGCTCCAATCCTGGGAGATCCAGGAATCGACGGCTTCATTTTCAAAGTTGTGAACAAAGCCAGCCCATGATACAACATTCATATCCATCTGCAATACATGGTTGGTCTCGACAGCATCTGGTAGTGGTGCAGGTGGATTGTCTGTTGTGGTTATGGAAACAGTACTGTTGGAATCCTGGAAAGTGACGAAACCAATCTGTACACCATCTCCATCTGTGCCATAGGGTAGATCGGATTCAAAATCATCCACGAGAAAATCATCTGAGGTGGCTGTTGTGAATGAAAACAGGTCAAAATCGACTTCAACCGTGGAACCAGAAGCCCCCACGACACCGGAGATAACGACGACAATTTCATCCAGATTCCCGTTGAAGATACCATCACCGCCGGTACCCAGGCTGGTAAAACTAGCGACTGGCGCGCTGACCAGATGCCACTGGTCATCAAAATCTGTGCTGAAGAAGGTTTTATCGTAACGGAAGGAGTCTTCTGCGCCATCTGTCCAACCGTTGCCATCTAAATCCTCTCGAATAGTGATTTCAAGTGTGTACTGGTCAACGGTAGCATTACTCTGGTTGAGCACCCACACATTAAAGACTGGCTCAACAGGAGGGATAATTTGTGAGCTATTATCAAAATTGCGGTAAAAACCCCCATAAAAACCTGAAGCAGATCCCTCACCGCCCCAGCCCGTACTGAGATAGTAAATGCCCTCATACGGTCGGTCGCTCAGCACACCTCCGCCACCCCCAGCGCTATTACCCCCAAAGAATCCCCAATCTGATGAATCACCATCCTCAAAGTCATCGATGATTATCGGAGATGCAATAGCGTCAACTGACAGGCCTGGGATCGTTCCCAAAAACATTAATAAAAAAAACGCGATCAGGATTCGTTTTATCATTGGATGCGTTAATGTTTTCATATCTGTCTCCTTTTTTGTTAGACTAATGATTTGCATGCAAAATTTCTGCTTCTTTTGTTCTTTAATTCTATTAGTATTCACCTCCTTTTTTCAAGCACACTCCTATTCAACAAATGGAAAAATACCAAAGAAAACACCAGAGCAAGAATTCTGTATGAGAATTTCTGAAGCGTGTGCTATTTATAGAATTATGATGTATTCAGTGAAAGCTGGGAAGTTAGAAATCACTATCATTATACATTTATTTAAGTGAATTGCCTACATCATTTATACCTGAACTACTAGTAGAAATAGATTAAAGCTAAAAATTGTGCGAGCTGTGATTGCCTGCTGTGGTGATTTGCCCCCATCAGATCCGTTAGTGGTTTGTGCTCAAGCTTCTTACCACAATTGAAAATCACAAAGGATCAGAATCGATCACCCAGTTGCACCTGGCAGATGCCCTACATCATCGTCGGAAGTTCATGCTGGATAATCAGGGATGAAAGGTACAAATTAATCCAGTCTAATTCTGATTATTCATAGTTTGCCTGTAAACAATTTATATCAGCCGATTGTGTGCATAAAAATCATATACATGTTTTTGTTCTTAAAGTCATCACTCTGTATAGTAAAAGCATTAATTTATCCTGAAAAAAAGAGGGAAATAATAAAATGCGATCAATTCGTGATTTTAAAGCCATCATCATATTGGCTCTCATATTCATTTTTGTCTTATCTGCCTGTAATTTAAGGAATTTTTCTAATAAATTATCAGACTTTTGTGCAAGTTTAAGTCTTACAGATAAAAGTGGTAAACCAACTGATCAAGTTCTAATAGCAGGTTACCCTGAGGGAAATGAGGACATTTTTGTAAATTTGATTGTAGAAGGCAAGAAAACTGACCTGGTTACCTTTATAACTGTGGATTCACAGAATAATTATTCATTGATTGTTCCTTTGCATCCAAATGGAATCACAGGAGGAAATATGGATTTCGAGTTCACAGATGAAAAGGTTAGTTGTACCCCAATACCATTTACAATTGATCGTCTGTCACCTGCACCTGGAGCCTATGAAAAATTAGTAAAAGTAATTGAAAACAATTATCGTCAATACACGACTGCTGCAAGTATTTCCAGTGATTCTTTCGAAAACGAAGAAATTCCTTATGATTCAACACCATTGGCACTTGCTCATTTTCTTCTAAACGGAGTTGAAAATCAAAATTCTCTCATAAATATTGCATCCTCAACGGCTCCAATAATAGAAGAAGATAAGGTTGATGTTGAGCTACTGGATGCTCTAACCGCACACCTCAACCTGGTTGAATGGGGTTTAGAAAGCTCATCAATATTCGCTGAAGCTTCTCTGGAGTCTTATCCACCTATCGGTAAACTGGCACGTCAACCTTTTGAACAATATTCACCCGCAACTCTCAGTAGTGCGATGCAAAAACAAGCTACTTGTTATCGTCAATTAAATGGAGCTGCTGGAGATGTTCTCAAGAAAACTGAATACGGTCTGGCAGTGGTTGGACTTGTAGCTCCAGTGCCTGTAGCGCTGATTTCAATGGCTGCATTGGCCTTAAAAGCCCCAACCGAGTTTTGCGCTTATACATTACCTTCCAAGTTTTCCAGTGTTGAAATTGATATATCCATCAGAAACTTTCCAGAAGATTACGATACTGACAAACATTTCGGAGGGTTGGTCAACTCCGTCAATGTCGCACCAGCAAGTGAAGGATTTACCATCACTGGGCTGGTTATCGACGCTGACAGTAACCTGATAGCCGGAGGAAAGATTTTTTCCAAATCTGTTAATGGCGTTGAACTCACAAATAACTCGGTAGAACTTGTTGATAAAGTTTTGACGAGAGCAGGTTATGCGGACAAAATATGCCAAATGAACACTGGATGCAAAGATTTTACGATGACCCATCCACCAGAAACTTTTCCAATGGTTAATGTAGCAAATAAAAACTATATCGAACTGGAAACTCTGCCCCGTCCTGATTTTGCGATTGCGATAAATCCTGGAAATGACCAAAGATACATTCCTGCAGTAGTCGGTTTAGGTGCACTCCGAGTAAAAGCAATTTCCGGTGTTTTTGGGGATGAGTATTTTCAAAAAGAAATCCCTGTGAGAGTTCAGGAAATCAGGGTAGATCTTCAACCTAGCAGTGTAACATTGGAGGTTGGAGGCTCACAATCATTCAGAGTAAGTATTGAATCAGCAGAACATCCAGAGAAAAATGAATGGCGTTTGACGGATCTGTATGGAGTAGAAACTGTTGTGGCAAAAGATGCCGGTCAATATACTTTTAGTGCGCCAGATTTTTCACTTGAGCCTTCCGAAGATGAATGTGATCCAGAGCCACAATATCAATTATGGGTACTTAAGGTTATTTCAACCACTGATACTGGTTTACGGAAAAACCCAACTCCGGAACGTTCAGATTTGTCCACAATCAATGTAACCAAAGAACCTGAACCATCTGAGGATCCGGGCAAGTGTAAGACTCCAACGCCAACACCATCTCCAGATACCTGTCTGATTGGTACTTGGGTTTTAAATATTGATGCTTATCAGGAATTCATGGATCAAATAACAGCAGAAGCAAGTCGTCAGGATGATGGAAGTACAATCAATTGGAGTTACGTTAGTGGAGACCAAAAACTGCGCTTTTACGATGATTACACCTACAATTATTGGCAGGATAATTTCTCCTTTAAAGTTAATTTATATGGGCAAGTATGCCTTTCACACTCAACACTTCCAGCCGAGGTGATTATTTAACCATTGATGGGATTCTCTATCTAAAAGACGAAGTATCCTTCATATGATATCAAAACCCGTTTTCCTGTACCATTGACGGCAGATGGATATGTTCGCATCAGTGACTTATAACTCAGCATGAACGAGGGAGTGGTTGGTGCAGAAGGCATTACAGTGGTCAAAGAGGATTACGGAGCTTATTTATGTAGGGGAGATCAGCTAACTATCTTACTTGCACCATATCCAGATATTGTTTACGACAGAGAGTAATGAGAAAAAGTGGAGTAAATCTTCAGGACTAATTAAAATTTAAACTGGACACCACTTTGACAACTTGTTCGGTAGACCTGGGTTGTTCTGGAAGATCGAACAATTCCCAGGTCTCCACATGGGTCACAGACTCTCCTGGTGCCAAAATCTTCTTTGGCCCTAATGTCTCCAATTCCAGAAACAGGTCATTACAATAACACT
>JAHYJK010000132.1 GCA_019429225.1 Anaerolineaceae bacterium | reverse complement strand
CATAATCATAGTTCAAATCTTTTCCAATCATAGCCCATCATAGTCATCCCCCTTTGTCTGAACCGGGATTTTAGTGATTTCAAGATAGGCTATGATTTTCTCATCATAGTCCATCATGTTCATCCCCTGCAATCATAGTTCAAATCTTTTCCAATCATAGCCCATCATAGTCATCCCCCTTTGTCTGAACTATGATTTATTTGATTTCAAGATAGGCTATGATTTTCTCATCATAGTCCATCATGTTCATCCCCCATAATCATAGTTCAGATACTATCATAGCCCATCATAGTCATCCCCCTTAGTCTGAACTGGGATTTTAGTGATTTCAAGATAGGCTACGATTTTCTCATCATAGTCCATCATGTTCATCCCCTGTAATCATAGTTCAGATACTATCATAGTCCATCATAGTCATCCCCCATAATCATAGTTCAGATACTATCATAGTCCATCATAGTCATCCCCCGTAATCATAGTTCAGATACTATCATAGTCCATCATAGTCATCCCCCATAATCATAGTTCAATATTTTTCTCATCCCCCATAATCATGGATCCGACATCTTGTAATAAGGATGATTTTCAAATCAACTTGGATAAAATTTAGCGCTTTAAAACGCTGAGTACCGGGGTGAGGGGGGCACCCAGGTACTCAACTTGTATATATTATACCATTTTCAAAGAAGAATCAAGTGGAATTCTGACAAAATTTTCAGATTTGTTGATTTACGGTGCTGTGGTAAAGCTCCACGACCGGGTTTTAGGGTTTCCATCAATTTTGATTTTCATTTCAATAGAATAATTATGATTAGGTAGCAATGCTGTATTAGGTGTAAATACTACCTCTTTTACATAATCATTAAAAATCGTCGAGGTTCCCTGTACCGAATTTCCATTTTGGTCAACCAGTTTTATTGAAACTATGTTGATCGAACTAAAAGACGACGTTGTATAAAAAGCCCAGGTGATTGGATAATTAGATTTTGGAAATTCAATTTGATTTTCTGCAGGATAAATCACTTCTGTTGTACTCTTTGAAAGCTGTAGACCTGCTAAAACGTTCAAACCCGCTGCACAATTTTTACTATCACAGGACAAATCATATCCACTTTGAGTTAAATCTGGATGTAACATTCCATATCTATGCCGTGCAAATTGGATCCAGATATCAATTGATTGTTTGACGGTGTAATTGGGACCAGGATTCCACACCATATTGCTTTCACCACCTGCTTTTCTTCCAGCTTCTGTCCACCCATTACATTCAGTTTCTTCATGCATATTTTCATCTGCTTGTTTTGGGCAGTTGATCAAATATGTTGTGTGTAAGTCTAATCCGTCGCTATAACTTTTATTTTGTGTAACGGGATTCAACCCTGCAGTGACTCTATATTGGTTAAACAAACACAGCCATTGATCAGGACCTTCAGGGCAACTTACAGTTGAATTCTTGAACACCAGAGGTAAATAAACAAATTGTGATTCATCGGGTTCCTGTGCAATAACATCAGGTTTGTCAATCGGTAGAATGCTTACAAGAAACACAAAAATGATGAGTACTCTCATCATGTTCTGGAATATGCTATTTTGCCTTGAAATGTGGTCGGTAATGCTCATCAATCCTTATTCTGTTTACCAATATTGTAATGTTTATCCTTATCGGCGGAATTATACCATTATAAAAAAGGAAGAAATGTCACCAAAAACAACTTTTTATTTCTTTATTTTACCCTGCTTCTTCTCAACATTTGCCATAAACCGTTCCCAATCAATAATAAAGCGTTCATGTTCCCCTTCTGCAATTTTCTCAACTTCATCCCATGCTTCCACTTTAAAAAGGAACCTGCGACCCTCTACTTCCAGCAATTCGGCCCGAATTCTAACCTGCATGCCTACCGGTGTCGCTGCCAGATGACGGATGTGTACCATCGCGCCAACCCCACTCTGTCCAGGATTCAGGAAGGGAACGACAGCAGCATGGGCAGTGGTTTCCATCAAACTGACCAGATATGGGGTACTCAAGACCGGTGCTAGCTGCCCTATTTCAGAATCCTTCGCTACGGCTGCGGCCGTATGTTTTTCTTCAACAACCATCGTAATTTCATGGACCAAACCAGGTTCAATTGCCATATCCACCTCAAGAATCGTCTACAATAATTTCCCGGCAGCTCTGGCACGTTTCAACAATCGTTGTGCCCGAATGATGACCGGTAAATCAACCATGACCCCATCCAGTGCAAAAGCTGCCTGTCCATTTTTGTCACTTTCTTCAAATTTTTCAATCAATTGCAATGCGTAGGCTATTTCTTCCTCATCCGGAGTGAAAGCCCGCTGGACGGGTTCAATCTGGTTGGGATGAATGATCTGTTTTCCACCAAATCCCATTTTCATGCATTGTAAGGCTTCCTCCTCCAGTGCATGTGCATCAGAAAAATCTGTGGTGACCATGTCAATCGCCTGTAAATTGAAAGCCCCTGCATGCAACACCACAGCACTACGGGCATAGAATAATTCCCAGCCTGCGCGTGTGCGAACTGCATTTATATCCGTTGCCAGGTCTTCGCCCCCACAAATCAACGCAACCAACCGTGGATCAGCCTGCGCAATTTCCTTTAAATTAATGATACCCACCGCATTTTCAATAATCGCAAGGATAGCAATGGAATTGTTTTCCCAGCCGTGTTCTTTTTCAAAATCAGCCAGGATCTTGCTCAGTTTCTGCACATCCTCTGCTGTTTTGGTTTTTGGTAAAAGGACGCCATCTGGCTGTGAGGGCAACACCATTTCCAGATCCCCTTCTGCCAACCCGGAAGAGAAGGGATTGATGCGTACCAACCGTTCTGATCCCAAAAAATCCACTTCAGCCAGAGATTTGGCAACCATTTCACGTGCTGTATTTTTACAGGACATAGAAACGGAATCTTCCAGATCGAGAACAACAGAATCAACCGTCAACTCGGCTGCTTTTTTAATTTTGTATTCATCGTCTCCGGGCATGTATAATAAAGCTCGACGTGCTCGCATAGGCTCCTCCTGATGAAAAAATTATATCATCTCAAGACAACCCCTGGTCAACTTTTCCATTTTATTTTTTGAATAAATAGCCTAAAGGATCAATTATGAAAACAACTCAAATTCTTCCTCCCCACTATTATGCATCAGGTAAATTTGACCTGAAGAATTTCAAGTTATTAGTCCTTATGAACCTGGCAGGATTGGTCTTATTCGTTTTCTCTGTGTGGTTCTTCGGATGGTTAACGACTCAACTACGGTCAGAGATCACTGGCTTTTTCTCATTTGAATTTTCAAGCCTTTCATCACTCGCTACTTCGTTTGGTAAATTAATAATTACCATCATATTTGTTTTATCTTTACATGAAGCTGTTCACGCCTTATTCTTTTGGATTTTCAGTCAACAGAAACCAGTGGTAGGTTTTAAAGGTTTTTTTGCCTATGCATCCATGCCAGGTTGGTATTTTCCCCGCAATCAATACCTGATAATTGGCATAGCGCCTTTGATTCTGATCACATTAGTGGGAGTTGTCTGCCTGGCGATTCTCCCATCCACCTTGTTGAACCTGGTATTGGTGGCATTGGTGTTGAACACCTCAGGCGCTATAGGTGATCTCTTTGTGGTTATCTGGTTGCTCACCAAACCAGTAGAAACCCTGGCACTCGATCAAATAGATACCATCGAATTTTTTGTTCCTGGCAAACCACAAAGCAATCAAGAAAACGAAGCAAAATCAGGTAATAACAATCAACATTGATCAAAAAATCAAAAATTTTTAAATAATATTAAAACGACTGACCCATTATCACTTTGGATGTCTTGCTTGCAGATCCCAATATAAATTTGAGATTGCCAATGTATTTTCTCTAAAAATGCTAATGCGCCAGGATCTGGGATAAAAACTGTTGTGTACGGGGATGCTGTGGGTGATCAAATACCTCAGCAGGGGTACCATGCTCCACAATCTGACCAAAATCCATAAAGACCACCTCATCCGCTGCAGCGCGGGCAAATCCCATCTCATGCGTTACCACCACCATGGTGATTCCTTCCTTTGCCAGCAGCAACATCACATCCAGCACTTCTTTGATCATCTCCGGATCCAGTGCGCTGGTGGGTTCATCAAAAAGCATGATTTTGGGTTTCATGGCTAATGCACGGGCAATCGCTACGCGTTGCTGTTGCCCACCAGAAAGTTGTGCGGGATAAGCATCTGCCTTCTCTGCGATGCCCACTTTCTCCAGTTGGCGCATGGCAATCTCACGAGCAGTCTTTTTATCGGTTTTTCGCACAATCCGTTGCGCTAAAGTCACATTTTCTAACACACTTAAATGCGGATACAGATTAAAGGATTGGAAAACCATCCCAATCTCAGAACGGACACGATTGAGCCTCTTTTGATCACCATTCAGGTGCTCACCATCTACCCATATTTCACCCTGGCTTTCCACTTCCATGTGGTTCATACAACGTAGCAGGGTCGACTTTCCAGACCCACTGGGTCCGACGATCACAACCACTTTGCCAGGATACACTTTCAGACTGACGCCATTCAGAGCCACCACTTTTCCAAAAACCTTGTAAACATCTTTAACTTCAATCATCGGTTTAGCGTTCATCCTGACGTACCCTCCTTTCGATATATTTAACCACCAGTGATAATATGATCGTCATACTCAGATAAAGAATAGCCAAAGTGGTGTATGCTTCCTCATAACGAAATGAGCGTCCGGCATACAAACGGGCTACCTGGGTAATATCACGAACAGCCAGAACCGAGACAAGAGATGAGTCCTTCAGCATCGCCACAAAATCATTTCCTAAAGCTGGTAGTACATTACGAACCGCTTGCGGAAGAATAATGTAAATCATCGCCTGACCATAACTCATGCCCTGTGAACGTGCAGCTTCCATTTGACCTTTGCTCACCGATTGGATCCCCGCCCGGAAGATTTCTGCCAGAAAAGCGCCATAGGTCACTGAGAGAGCAACAATCGCGCGTACATTCATATCAATGGCTTTGTTTTCCAAGGCTAAAAATGGGGCTGCAAGCCAACTCCATCCCATTGACTCAATCCAGTGTCCAAGTGAATTCATATTGCCCACCACTGCTGGGACTGCTACCAATGCGATAAAAAAGATGAGTACCAGCATCGGAACGCCACGGATAAATTCAACATACAGGGTTGCCAGATTACGAAAAAAAACGTTTTTAGAAATTCGTCCCAACCCGGTGATCAATCCCAAAAAAAGTGCAAAAACAAAAGCATAAAGTGTGGTTTGAATGGTGATTTTCAGACCTATGCGAATAAAATTGAAGGCGTCAGAATAATTTTGTTGTGTAATAATTGCATAAATGGTGGCAATAGCGATCAGGATTAACGCCACAAACCACCAGGGAAATTGCAATAATCGCTCTTTTAGTCCTGGCTTTCCCAGGTCAGCTGGTGTTGGATTCATTTCAATGGATGTACTTTGGTTCATCGTTTATTCCTGTTCACGAGAAGGCCTCTTTTCTCCTGTCATGATTCCGGAGGATAAAAATTGATCAGGAAGAGTTATTTCCCTTCCTGATCAATAAAACACTTAATCCTCTAACAAGATATCATCATAAGTGATATCAAAAGCTGGACCAAAATACCGAACATTTAATTCTGACAGAAAACCATCAGCCATCATGGATTGTATTGCCTGATTGACAGGGTCAACCAGATCGCTACCCAGCGGGAAGATAAAACCTAATTCATCACTGCTGATCGCAGGTCCAATTAAATCTAAATTCTCAGCATTCTCACCCATGTAACCCATGCCAACGACCTCATCAATGATGACAGCATCAACATCACCTGACAGCAATGCCTGCACAGCAAAGGGGAATTGTTCAAAAGCTTTGATGCGATCTTCTGACAGGTATTCCGTGGCGGTTTCATAGTTGGTGGTATTCGTTTGAGTTCCCATCACCAAATCGCTGGCTGCAAAAGCTTCAATTGAATCAAAACGTGTTTCTCCTTTGCGAACCAATAATCGTTGTTGGATATTGATGTAACCAATCGAGAAATCAACCACTTCCGCGCGAGCTGGGGTAATGGTAATTCCATCACCAGCTGCATCAAATTGTCCATCTGAGACTGCCTGAATCATGCCGTCCCAGGCAGCTTCCACAAACACTGGGGTACAGTGCAAGCGTGTGCAGATTTCTTCCCAGGCATCATAATCCCAACCACCCGGTTCGCCCGTCTCGATTGAAATGTAGTTGAATGGCAGATATGCATTTTCCACCGCAATGGTGATCTCCTGGCAATTCAGGTCAACGACAGCAGTGTCAGCACTTCCCAAACATCCTTCCGGATCAGCAACAACAGGTTCTTCAGCTACGGGAGCTTCTGCCACAGGCGCTTCTGATTGTGGTTCTTCAACGGCCGGTGCAGCTGGTGTGGCACTACTGGCACAGGCGGACAACAATAATGTTGCGATCAATATGAGGTTGGCAAATAATATTCTTCTCATCTCTAATCTCCTTTATTTTTTTACTTTCTGTAGTTTTTTTTTGGCAATTCCGTTTTTTCCAACAACAACCCGCAGTGGTGCGAGTGGGGCAGCCTTTTTCTGACAGCCTATTATATTCATGATTAATGTCTTTTTAGTTGCACCTCCATCTCGCTATTATCCTGACTCTGGTTTTACCATCATGAGATCTAAACAAGAAAAGCCTTCCCCGGAAGGAAGGCTTTTCTTATCTTTTACGTTTTTAGAATGATTGTAATTCTGCTAAACGCAAACTAGCCGCTCCTTCTGGGAGAAGTTCGGATGATGACGCTTAGCCTTGCTTACAATCATTTGGAATTTCATAGTTTGCCTTTTATACACTTTTTAGAATGATCTGTCAAGTAATTTTGGGTATTTTGGGTAATTTTGGGAAATTGTTTTGGGAAATTATTATTTGTGGAGATAATAATAAATTTATTTTCCATTTCAACATGAGAAAATAACCAGATTATATCTTGACAGCCGTACAAATTAATTGTATTATGTACAGCAAGAGGTATGAAATGAAAGACACAAAGTTAACTGTCAGAGTTTCTCGTGATCTTTTGGAAAATGTAAAAGTTTACGCAGAAAAAAATAACACAACTTTAACTGAACTGATAGAGTCATTTCTAAAGAATATTCCATCTCAATTTCCTTTAGAAAATGCCCCTATTGTACGAAGATTAAGTGGTTCTTTACCAAAAAATTTATCCATACAGGATTACAGAGATCATCTTGAAGACAAATATGGACAATAAACCAAGTGTATTAATTGATCTAAATATTTTATTGGATGTTTTTCAAAAACGGGAACCGTTCTATGAGAACTCTGCAAGAGTTTTAGCGATAGTTGAATCGGGTTTAATCAAAGGTTACGTATCAGCGCACAGTATTACCACTTTGTATTATCTTTATCAAAAGGGAAGATCAGTTTCTGATGCCAAAGCGATTATAACAAACCTCTTACAATTCTTATTGATTGCTCCAATTGATCAAAATACCATCGAACAGGCACTCAATCTGGATATTAAAGATTTTGAGGACGCAGTTCAAATGATCGCTGCTATTCAATGCAAAGCAGATTGTTTAGTTACAAGAAATCCTAAGGATTTTCAACCTTCTTTGTTGCCAGTTATGCAACCTGTGAATTATCTCAGCTCAATTTCTAATTTTCTTAAATAATCAACATCCCGTTTCTGCAGTAGAGACGGGATGTTTTCTTCAGTTATGCTCACCCAATCATTCTCTTCCTCGAGATTTGCTTCAGCATCAAGAACAACGGCACTGACAGCAGATAGATCATCAGGATGACCACATTGTGCACCATCTGCACTGAACCATCCAAAAATTGGCGGACGGCATTCACATCATAAAATAAGGCACGTAGAAATTCAGCCAGAAGAATGAAGAGCACACCACCGGTCACCGGGATCATATACATCCACGGATTTCGCTTTCCGGTTTGCGCCTTGGTAACTGGAATTAATAGAAAGGTAACCAAAAGGAATAATATCACCACACTGATATCCAACCGGGTGGCAAAGAAACTCTGTTGTGTATATTCCAGCCATAAAACAAAACTGGCACCAAAAATCATCAGAATGAAGGCGATAAAGCTATCGAATAAACTCAGCATTGCAAGACGGAATGGTTTTGCAAATGAGCTGATGATCTCATTGGAAAAGATTTGTGGATTACCAACTACCGTATCAACTGATTTCCCGGATTCCTGTGCAGAGAGTAATTATTCCAGTACATCTTCCGTGATATCCTTTTTGGTAGCAGCAGAGAGCTGAGAATTCGCCACGGCATCTTTGATGATTTCGTATTTTTCATAATATTCCTGATTCAACAATTTTTCATATTTCTTTTTCTGAATTTTTGAAAAGTACACCACAAAAACCGATAAAATGCTGATTACAATGATTGTCACAAATAGCCCCACCGGTATCTTGTCGCCATTAGTTGGCCCGGTAATCTCCCAAAACACCACACTGGCAATGACCAGAAGAGCCAATACAATAGAACTGACCAACAAAAATTTATTTCTGGTTGTCATGACCATTAACCTCCATTACTTCGTTTACCATCTTCATCATCCGCTGCCAGGTTTCATGAAATTCCTGCAAATTAACCTGCCCATCCGCTGTCAGGAAGTAATACTTGCGCATAGGTCCCAATGGGGAAGGGCGTTTCTCGACTTTCAGATGTCCTTTATTCTCCAGTCTTGCCAGAATTGGATACACAGTCGCTTCATTGACATCAAAACCAATTTGATTCAACCTTTCAACCGTTTTGTAACCATACAGCTCTTCTTTTGAAATAATCTTCAGAATGCAGCCTTCCAATATTCCCTTGACCATCTGGGTGTCGTTAGCCATCATACCTTCTTCTATGTATTACATAGTAGTGATTGCATATATTGTACAACTACTACTATGTATTGTCAAGTAGTAGTTGGGAATCCTTATCCGCTGGCGACCACGGCTGTTACCTTTTATCTGTGTAATTCATTGGTTGATGAATTTGTCATTTGTCTTCATGTACCTGCTTCAGAACATTTCATAATTGATAAGGTTTTTTGTGAGAAAACCGCTATAATAAACAAAATAGAATCACATCTCATTTTTTTTATATAGGGGAAGAACCAGAATAACATGGTTCTTTTTTTCTTTTTTTAGGAGAGTCCAATGATTCGAATCACCCGCAAAGTTTTTACCGATCTTTCCATCTTCATGATTGGACTTGGTTTGTTGATAGGAGTCATGTTTCCTTTTTTTGTCTCCTGGATGGGCATTCCACGTGAATATGTATTTAAACCCTGGTTTTTTGTTGCCTGTATCACCGCTGGAATTGTTGTCGGCGCAATCAATATCCGGCTAGCCCGAGTAGTCGTAGGATCTCGTCTGAAACTACTCGGAAATCGCATGCAACATGTGACTCAGAATTTAGATCAGATTAAAGAGGGAAAAGATATCAACGTGTGTAATGCAGAACAATGCATGATTACGATTGACTCAGAAGATGAGATTGGAGAAAGTGCTCAGGCCTTCAATAGCCTGGTGGAGACCTTATTCTCATCCATGGAAACAGAAAATGCGCTCAGTGAGTTCACGCATCTGATGGGAAGCCAGTTAGCTGTCCGTGACCTGACCGAGAAAGCATTACATCAACTCATGGAGCATACGCATAGCGCTGCTGGTGCGATTCTCATTGAAAATGACACCACTTTGGAGGTAGCTTTTTCACAGGGGATACGTGATGTAAATAAGCTTTTAGAAAGTGATCACGTCAAAAAAGTTCTGCGCAATGAGAGTCGTGTTCAACTTACTTTACCAGTAGATGTCCAGGTAGAAGGCGTATTGACAGACTTTCGTCCTCGCGAGGTGATCATTGAACCGGTACTTTATAAAGATGTTATCCTGGGTTTAATCATCCTGGCGTCAGCCAATCAGTATGCTACGGATGAACTCACCCGTTTAAATCTTTTTTCTCAGAGTCTGGCTTTGGCTTTGCACAATGCATTGTTATTTGATCGTCTGGAACGCTTAGCTGCCCTGGATTCATTAACCGGGATCTACAACCGACGTTTTGGCATGACCCGCTTACACGAAGAGTTTGGCCGCGCATTACGCATGAACGCTCCCATCGGATTATTGATGATGGATCTGGATCACTTCAAACAAGTGAACGACACCTATGGTCACTTAACCGGTGATCGGGTTTTATTACGACTCGCGCGTGTAGCTCGTAGTGTGCTGCGCGAAGGCGATATCCTTGTTCGTTATGGCGGAGAAGAGTTCCTT
>JAHYJK010000131.1 GCA_019429225.1 Anaerolineaceae bacterium | reverse complement strand
GTTGCTGTGAATAAGCAGCGTCTGTAACTGCTGAAGCTGGCCGATCTCGGGCGGCAGGGTGATGAGTTTATTGTCGTCAATATACAGCGTCTGCAACTGCAGAAGCTGGCCGATCTCGGGCGGAAGGGCGGTGAGTTGGTTGCCGTAAATATACAGCGTCTGCAACTGTTGAAGCTGGCCGATCTCGGGCGGCAGGGTTGTGAGTACGTTGCTGTAAATATACAGCGTCTGCAACTGCAGAAGCTGGCCGATCTCGGGCGGCAGGGTGGAGAGGTAGGTGCCGGAAATAAGCAGCTTCCGCAACTGCTGAAGATGGCCGATCTCGGGCGGCAGGGTTGTGATGTAGTTGTGGTTAATATCCAGCGTCTGCAACTGCTGAAGCTGGCCGATCTCGGGCGGCAGGGTGGAGAGGTAGGTGCCGGAAATAAGCAGCTTCCGCAACTGCTGAAGATGGCCGATCTCGGGCGGCAGGGTGAAGATGTAGTTGTCGTCAATACGCAGCTCCAGCAGCCCCAACAACGCCTGTCGCTCGCGTGGTAAGCCACGCCAAGTGCCTCCGTTATAGTGGTCTATATCCTTATCCCATTCCAAATCCGGCACCCCATTCTCGTCCGCCCATGCCCACAACCGCTCCATCCAGCTTTCGTCCAGCGTAACCAGCTCCTGACGCGAGATGGCAAGGATTTTGTCAGTGATTTCGAAGAGCTGGTTGGCCCGGCGCAGCGAAAGTGCGCTGTTTTGATCACGGCGGAGAATGGGGAGGTTGTCTTGGCTCATGGTTGAGTATCTCGAATTTTACTGAGAGTGATAGGACATCGTTTTGTAAACCGGTCATAACTTTTACACAAATTCTTTCAATTAGCCATCAACCCTCAGCAACGTATCTTCTTTTCTCTGCCCGTTCAAGTAATTTGAGATGTTCTACGCCCCCTGTGTCAGGAAACATTCCAACAAAGCTGCGATAGGTGCCTTGGTAGTCAAGCCCTGCCTTCAGCAGTATTGCTCCCACGGTACCTCAACATTTAAAAAGTTTACCTGGGTTTATACCCAGGTGGAGCTACCGAGTATCTCCCTTTAACTAATATTTGGATTGCGCGTGTAGCCCATGCCGCAGTTGTTGCCGTGACCTGTTCGGCGCTGTTGTCAAGTCAGGCAATTCCAGAACTTTCTCTTGCCTTTGCGAGAATGGTCTCAAGTGAAAAATTCCCTATTTATTTTATTGATTATGAAGTACTGAAATGATTAGTTCCGGCATTAAAATCAAATCAAAACTTATTTCATCACTCTCTATCAGTCTCCGCAAGGAAGTTCAACCATGCAAACACAAGCATATTTTGACGACATCCAGCTTCAAATCCTGCATGAACTCCGCAAGGCAACCTCGTCAGTTCATATTGCGGTGGCCTGGTTTACTGATCCCGACATATTTGAACAACTCTGTCAGAAGGCCGGATCAGGCATACGAGTAGAGCTGATTGTCGTCAATGACTCGATTAACCGTAAAGGTGGTCTCCAATATGAACGGTTAACCGATTTAGGCGGTATGTTCATGATGGTTGGGGACAACAAGAGAAACTCCACTCTCATGCACAACAAGTTCTGCGTAATCGACAGCGTAACCGTCATTACCGGCTCCTATAACTGGAGCCGAAAGGCCCAGCAGAACAGCGAGAATATCACCGTCATTTCCGATCATCCCGAATTGGCACGACAGTTTATTAAAGAATTTGAGTCTCTTGTTCAACGTTATTCCGGCAAGGGCGTGAGCGGGGCTGACTCTGGCAAGATTGTTACCAGGCTTGAGGCATTGCGCCTTGTCATTGAGTTGGATGATGAGGATGATATAAAGCTTCAGCTTGCCAAACTGAAAAAACTTCTTTCGGGTGGCAACGAGTATGACGAAGTGAAGAAGATCGTTGCCCAGATAGAGGACGATCAGCTTGATCAGGCAATTACGGCTATCAAGACCTTTGTTTATTCCCGCAAACAGATTGCTGTTTATGTTGATCCGGAGATCCCGGAACTGACGCTGGAATTGAAGGCCCTGGAAATCCAGATCGGTTCCCTTGAAAATGAAAAGACCGAGTTGGAAAAATTGCTGCATATGTTTAATTATCGCCATGCGATTGAGGTCGGTGAGATTATTCGGCAGATTCTGTTGTTGCGCCGTGAGCAATTGAAGGCCGAGGCTGAACAGGACGCAGACAAGGAAGAGGAATATCAGGAAGCCCAGCAGGATTATGAAGAGTACGACCAGGAATTTCAGGAGTCCTGCAAACAGGAGCTTTTCAAGGTAACAGAGGCGGAACAGCAGGAGTTGAAGGCCATGTTTCGGGCATGCTCCAAAATGTGCCACCCCGATGTGGTTGCCCATGAGTTCAAGGCCGAAGCGTCACAACTGTTTGCCAGCCTGTGCGAGGCCAACGGAAAGAATGATATTCCAGTGGTCAAGGCCATTTTCGCACAACTGCAAAAGGGGACATTCGCGCCGATGAGTGCCACCGTCAGCGATGCCCAGAAACTGCACGGGCAGGTTGTCAGAATACGTGGCAAGGCCAAGGACCTGGCTGTTGCGATTTCTACCCTTAGAGCCACCGACGCTTACCGCAAGATAGTTGCCATTGAGGATTGGGACGAATACTTCGCCACACTCAAACAACAGCTACAAGAGGAACTGGAGCGTATGGAGACCACCGTCGCATGAGCGATAAGAGTCGTGCCTTAGTCGCTGTCGGCCAGCGTGGGGTTGTTGCGTCTGTTACCCGGCAGATGACGATTACTGAGAAGTTGATAAGCAGGATTCAGGCGGTCCAAGTTGTTCCAGGTCAGAGCGATCTTTTATTCAAAGAACAACATGCTCCTGTAAATGAATGGCTCAACATAGCTCTTGAGCTTGAAGAGGAAAGGGACTGGCCAGAATTGCTCAAACACAGGCTCCGCTGGACTCAAGCCCTGCCGAAGATGTCGATGCGTGGTTTACCCTTGGCCTTGTATACGTAAACCCCAACCAGCCCATAAAAGCGATCAAGGCCTGTCAGCAGGCTATCCGTATCAACCCGGAAGATGCCAGTGTGTGGTGTAACCTGGGCATTGCCAACAAGATTTCAGACCATAATAGCAAGGACATGGTGGTGTGCAAACGACTCAAGCCCCTTGACCCAGCCCAGACCGACAAGTTGTTTAATATGGTTTTCCCACCCCAACAAAGCGGTTTGTGGTTCTATGAACCAACATAACAGGAAAATGCCATTTCCCGTAAGCTTGGGGTACTGAATAAAGCTGCGAAAATTAGGATTTTTGTGATAGGTTTCAATATCGAAATCGGCGAGGGTTCAATTTTTATTTGGTCAAATTAAAGGCTCTTGGAAATATTGCTGTGCAGGGACCCCGACATGATGAATCGAGCAAAAAATACCAACGTCTCGCAGCAGGTCTGATATCAGGAGGTAACTATGGGGAAAGTTATATTTCACACATATAGCGAAGCGTTACAATGCACAAAGCAACTTGCGATGGATACCCGTACTTCAGTCAAAATCAATAAAGATGGTAATACTTGGTGGATTGATGATCCTAGAGATGGGCTAGATGCCAACGATGGAGACGTAACCAGGGATATGAAGAAAGAAGTACAGACACCTAAAAAGGATACTACTACCTTTGATTTAAACGATGATTTCACTGTCCCCTTCTAGGAGTCTGTCGGACTATGCTGTTTCCTTTTTTGCAACTTGCTGCCATTTAAAGAAATACTAGAAATATTACGCAACCTGTAACTTGTGATATATATAGTAATATCAACATTTTGTCTTTTTTAAATTCTGATAATCCGACAGACTCCTAGGGGGTTGATGGTGCATAGAACCTCAGTAACAGAACAACAGGCCAGTTGGTAATATTAGCCTACCCCTGAGTATGGATGAACCTTGGAACCTCAGTGCCCTCTCTGTAACATGCGATCACACAGACAATAAAACATGATAGGTGCTGTGCAGGGGGGGGGGTATCAAAGAGCTGAAGCGCGAACTGGGCAGTGCTGAAACACAAACCAGAAATCCAGTGTCAGTGACCATTCAGTTAAATTTCTGCATGATGGCACCTTCACTCACCTGGGTCAATGCCGACCAACTTGAGAAAGCACCGGCCTGGCGGCAAAAGCGAAAGCTGGCTGCTACCGAAAAACAAAGAATTTATTCGCCATGATCTACCTCATTGGCGGAAAATTTAACTTTGGCCTACCACCTGAAATAGCGAGGAGCCGATTTTTTTCTCACTAATAAATTCCCCCTAATAACAAAGGGCTGAAAGCAAACCCCATAGGGGACATTTTAAAGATATTTTCTACGAACCCGCGGCTCTGTTCAGCAACATTTTATCATCCGCTCTTTCTGCCGGACATCAGGGTAGAACCACAGTTCTGGAATCATGGATGACAAAGGTATTGCCTGGGCGGGACAAATGATAAAACGCTCTTAGTTAGCTGTTTAGTGGCAATCAAATGAAAGAAGAAGAAATTACACAATTAGTCAACAAGTTATCTGAGGTAGGTGTATCTCTTAACGTAGACACCTACATTCTTGCAGGTCTGCTAAGTTTAGCATCGGCAGGGCTTGGGGCTTTTATAGGTTCGTACTTGAAGAAAAAAGGTGAGAATCGAGCTATTGATGAGGGCTTTAGTAACTTAAAGGTACAACTACGAGAAACCACAGAAATAAGTGAAAGTATCAAAGAAAGATTCATTACAGAAAGTCACTTATACAAATATAGGTTTGAGACATATCACCTAAGGCAAGTAGAAGCAATTGAAGGGATTTATGAGAAGCTCCTCAACTTAGAGAAGCATGCTAAATCCTTTATAACGAGTGCAAACTATTCAACCAGTAGCCCTAACTTTGGCAAAGCAAAGTCTGCGACAGAAGAATATATATTTTATTCGCAAATTAAGAAAATCTGGATACCTGAAGAGTTATTTGAAGAAATAGAATCTTTAGCTGTTGAAATAGATAAACATATTTATTCAGTGTTCTTTAAAGTGAAAACTAGTCAATCAACTGGCACCTCAGGATTTATGGATATTGCCAATATCCCTGAAGCTATGGAACTAATAAACAAAAAAGTTCCTGAAGCCAAAAGAGCAATAATTCAGAGTATCAAGAAAGTTTTGGATCCAAAAAACAGCTAACAAGTCGTTTCTGCGGAACCCGCAAAAGGCGCGGGTCCCACAGAACTTTACGATATGTGTCAAGAATCCTAGAAATAAGGCGTGTAGAAAGTAGTGTAAACCCTGCCCAACTTATAAAGGGCATGATGCATTGGTGATAGATAGTAACACGAGAACCGCAGGCAATTATTGGCCTTAGTAATGGATGGAAAAAATGCAATCGGAAATTTTTTGGCCTTTGAAACACCGATGGCCACAGCTCTTTGAGCATGCCTGTTTTGCAGAAGGTTATGCCTATACAGACCCGCACACTGCTATTATTAAGTTACGCTGCTTTGCAGAAAATGTGGTTGGCATTATTTACCGTGAACTAAATCTACCAAGTGAACCGACCGACGGTTTTTTTGAAAAGCTGAAGGCAGAGGTTTTTCAGGACATCGTTGACGCGGCAGTTGTCCAGAAACTCCATGCCATTCGCATGCTGGGTAATAAAGCAGCTCATGGTCGTAGTATTGATACGGAGGATGCCGTTTCAATAATCAAAGAAGCTTACCTGATCGGCCAATGGTTATACAAAACCTATAGTGGCGAAACGACCGATAAGTATCCTTCCTATGCTGTTCCTGTTAAACCAGCAGACCAATTGGTAGGACTTAATCAGGCTAAGGAGAAACTTGCCGAACAACTTGCGGCTGCCAAAGAGGAGTTATCGCGGTTGGGGGATTCGGAAAAAGCCGCCCAAGATAAGATCTCTGTTCTCAATCAATCTCTGGATCAGGTCAAACTTGAGGCGTTCAAGAACTCCGCTTCACTTGCCGCGAATACGATTAATTTTGAGGTTGAAAACACGCGGCGACTGATAAGTATTCATGACGCCTTTGCGGAATATACCCTGAACGATGGGCAGGCTGAGCTAGTTAATCAACTCGCTCGCTTTTTTGCCAGCAAAGAGGAAAGTGTTTTCCTTCTTAAAGGATATGCCGGAACCGGTAAAACCTTTATCACAAAGGGCCTGACAGAGTATTTCCGAGCCATTGGCTGCAACTATGTACTGACTGCACCAACCGGCAAGGCATCCAAGGTGATTGCCTGTAAAACCAAGTCACCCGCTTACACTATTCATAAAACTATTTATTCTTTCAATGACATCGCCGAGTACCGCGATGACGGCGTAGACGGTACAGAGACTTTCAAGTTCTATGCCCAGATGGCGGTAAATGGGCTTTCTGCCGACACGGTTTTCATTGTGGACGAGGCGTCCATGATTTCTGATATCTATCAGGAGGCTGAGTTCTTCCGCTTTGGCACCGGGTACCTGCTAACCGACTTCCTTAAGTTCGTCAATCTGGATCACAACGATCACAGCAAGAAGGTTATTTTCATTGGAGACGATGCACAGTTACCGCCGGTCAGCATGAACTTTTCGCCGGCTCTAAACACGGACTATCTGTTCAGTGAGCACAATGTGCGCTCTTCATGCTTCGAATTGACAGAAGTGGTGCGTCAGAAAGCCGAAAGTGGTGTGGTTTTTAACGCGAACCATCTTCGCAAGGCACTGCAAGCGGGGGTTTTCAACCAACTTGATGTTGACCTGAACTATCCGGATGTTACGAAAGTAGAATATCAGGATCTGATGCCCCGCTATCTGGAAAGCTGTGGCGGAAAGATTAACGGCGATTCGATCGTGATTGCCCACGCCAATTCAGATGTTGCCGATTATAACCGCAGGATTCGGGAACATTTCTTCCCTGGCAATGAGGAGGTAATGCCCGGCGACAAAGTGATGGCTGTAGCAAACAACGATCTCTACGGTATTTTCATCTCCAATGGTGATTTTGGATTGATCCGCCAGGTGCTTGGAAAACCGGAAAAACGTACGATAACACTGAAACGGAGAATTTCTGATTCGAATGAGGTTGAGGAAACTCAGGTTCCATTGGTGTTCAGAGATGTGATGATAGGTTTTAAAGATCTTGAAGGGGGTTCGCATTTTTTTCAGGCGAAAATTCTTGAAGAGTTGCTTTACAACAAGGAGCCGGGTTTATCTTCAGATCAGAACAAAGCTCTGTATCTGGATTTTTGTATACGCAATAAAAACCTCACGAGAAAGAGCGTGGAGTTCAAACACTCTTTGATGAGTGACCCGTACTTCAATGCGCTGCGCCTTAAATTTGGTTATGCCATTACCTGCCACAAAGCTCAGGGCAGTGAATGGAGCCATGTATTTGTGAAGTGCAAAACCCACCATAGCCCGCATACTGCTGACTATTTTCGCTGGTTTTACACGGCCATCACCAGAACATCGCAAAAGCTGCACTTGCTTGACCCGCCACACCTGACACCTTGGGGAGGGATTGAGATGGTGCAAACCCCGGGTGTCGGATTGAGTCAACAGCCTGTGCATGTGAATGCTCGTCCGGTGGCAAGGCCGGAAGAAGAAACTTCATCACAACAAGTGCCTGACGTTCCATCCCGTGAGTTGGAGACTTTTGGTATTCCGGAAAGTGCTCCGTTTCTGCTGGCTATTCTGAACGAGATCCGGAAATTTATTTCAGACAAGGGGATTATGATTGATGGTATCACTCACAATCAATACCAAGAGGCTTATGTCTTAAATCGTCGCAATGAACATGCCCGCGTTGATATTTGGTACAACAGTAAGAGTAAAATTACCGATGTTAACGCACCCCAGTTCTCTGAATTCAGTGCTGAGCTTATGGACATTCTCGCCCCACTAAAAGGCAGACCGCTGGTAGTTGGTTCTGTAGCGCCAGGTGATCAGTTCAGGTTTAAGCAACCATTCCTAAATGACTTCCACGGTCAAGTGGTGAACCTCGCTGGTAAAAAAGGAATTACAATTCAGAATGTTGTGGAACAACAATGGTCACAACGGTACACCTTCAGTAGAGATAATGAGGTGGCGGTGTATGATGTCTACTATAACGCAAAGAATCAGTTCAGAAAGTGTCAGCCTCTGATACAAGCCTGTTCCCCCGGATCTCTGGTAGGCGATGTGGGACTTCTGTTAACGGAGGAATTGAGCGCATGATTACGAACAAGGATGTTTTTGCCAAACGCAAGACAAATATAGATGAAGCCTATCAGATGGCTTTGCAGTTGATGAATGCTCCAGATATTGACGACTGGGATTTCAAGGCCTTCGCCTGGTGCTTGATTGATTTGATCAAGAGAGATGCAAACACAGGGCAACAAAAAAACCTTGCTCATTACCGCCAGCAACTGGAGGCCATAAAGGTTGATCCGAATGACGAAGTGTTACAGAAAGGCGTGCGGTATGTCTTGTCGCTCTGTAACCCTCACGGCCAGCTTATCAGCGAGGCGAAGTCCTGGAGTAAACAGGGCAGGCATGCTGAAGCAGCCAATATTTACAGAAAACTGTGCGCTAATGGTGCAGCTGATACCGCGATTCAGACTAGCCTGGCATGGGAGTTGTATAAACTCTCCAAAGAATCGATGGCTCAGAACAATGTAAATCTGAATGTCGTCAAGAAAAACCTGAATGATTACCTGAAGCTGGAGGTAGAGAAGCCTTCATTGCTCCACTCTTGTTTCCTTCAGCTTGCCTCAAAGCTGGCAGGAGTAGACAGCTTAAATATGCTGGTATTTGCGCGCCTATGGAGTTTGGATTATCTGCGTCCAAATGATTTCGACCGATATGTAGGCGACGATGGTAAGGAATATCCCTCTCTGGCAGAAAAGGTTATTCAGCAAGCGAGTAAAGAGGCTGCCGGTTCGGGAAATCATCAAGATCTGAACTATATCCTTCCTCATATCGGCCAAGCTATTACCCTATTTCCAGACAATATTTGGCTTAAGTTGAACAACGTAAAGGTTCTCCTGGCCCTTGGCAAGCATGACGACGCTCTGACCTTTGGGTTGGAAGTGACCAAATCCAAAATTAATGACTACTGGTCCTGGGAGTTACTGGGAGATATCTGTTCAGGCTCTGACCCAGAAGCAACTTTGAGTTCTTACTGCAAGGCTTTGCTGTGCTCTTCAGATGATAAATTTACCGGGAAAGTCAGGCTTAAACTTGCGCTGCGGTTAGTTGAAACGGGCGAGTTGGCCAGTGCCAAACACGAAGTAGAAAGATTGGTGGCCTATAGGGATAAAGAGGGACAGAAGATTCCAGAAGATGCCACGAAAATCGTTTCGCAAGCGTGGTACGGAGAAACTCAGGCCACAGATTCAAATGCTGCGTTCTATAAGGCTAATGCCTCAGTGGCTGAATCGCTGCTGTTTAGCAAAATGCCATGGATCAGCGCCAATTTAGGCCAAAAATTTACGGTTCCAGGAAAAGAGGGCAAGCCTAAACGAAAGCTCTTCGTGAAGACATCCTCTGAGCCAATAGATGTGAGTATCCAGGAATCTAAATTTGAATTTAAAACTTTGAATCCTGGTGACGGCCTTAGAATAAAAGGTGAGTTCGATACCACTAATAGATTTCAGGTTTATGTGATCGAGAAACGAGACTCGGATAAGGAGTGGGATGTTTTTCCCGAGAAAATTGGTGAGGTTTATCATGTAAATAAAGACAGGAATGAGATAAATTTTATTGTCCCCCGCGACCTAGATGGTTTTGTACATTCCTCGGAACTTGCGGATACGCTCAGAGAAGGGGACGCAATAGCGGTTAAGTTTGAGAGATATACAACTAAACAGGGGCAGGGGTACCACGTTCTTCAGGCTGTTGCGACAGATCAGATACCAAGCACACCGGTCAAGAAACAATTCTGTGAGGAAGTTCGAGAGTCAAATGGTATGGGCTTTACAGCAAGTGATATATTTATCCCGCCTCCCCTAATGAATGAGTACCAAATCAAAGATGGTCAAACAGTATTAGGGACAGCTTTGTTAAGCTACAACAAGAAGCGGTCAAGTTGGGGATGGAGAGCTATGTCGATTGAGGGTGAGGATCAGAGTAAATTGTAAATTTATGTAAACTGCCAGTGAGCACCTCTACATTTCGTAAATCCATCTCAAGTTGGGGTTGCTACTGTATACGTAATAAAATAACTATCGAGCTTATGGTATAATAAGGTCATCAACATCCTGTTTTTTCAATAAAAGGAGGAGGAGGAGGAGGAGGAGGAGGAGGACAGCATAGCCGCACAAAATAGTATATTCGAGAGTTTTTATTTCACCGATTGGAGTGAACCCACCCAATCATCTCAATCCTATCCTTTTAAGACCGATTGCCTTCTGCGGGCGGTGCAAAGTGCTCTTCTCACAC
>JAHYJK010000130.1 GCA_019429225.1 Anaerolineaceae bacterium | reverse complement strand
AAATAGCAGTCTCCCCAATTCATCCATCAGGATACGTG
This sequence comes from Anaerolineaceae bacterium, assembly GCA_019429225.1. Classification (GTDB taxonomy): domain Bacteria; phylum Chloroflexota; class Anaerolineae; order Anaerolineales; family Anaerolineaceae; genus UBA6170. Next base: position 10,490 of record JAHYJK010000130.1, on the reverse strand, counting down.
CATCTGGCAGGGCATTGACCTTAATTTGAGAGGTTGTCCCTGCGTTTGTCCAAATTAAATCCCCTTTATCGTCAATATAAACCAGTGATCCATTTTCCTGTAAGATAGGATGCGTGAAGGGAGAAATATCATCTGGTGGTTTTATTAGAAAGGCATTGTTCCCATCGCTGGCTAACGCGAGTGGGGTACCTGGAAGTAGGGTTGAGATATTGGCTGTAATTTCTTTAATCACCTGATTACTATTCAGCTCGAATGCCTGGACATTTCCATCCATCAGAACAACATAAATAACGACCTTATCTTCAAGGGCTACCCCAACAATCCATTCCGGTGTACCTGAAAGTGTAGCTTCTACAGGAAGTGAGGATAACCCTCCCTTACCCGCAACAATTCTATTCCCATCCAGACGATTGTATGTGACTGCAAGCTCCTGTATTGAAGTGATAGGTAAAGGAATAGCTGCTGTTTGTGTTGGAGAAATGACCTCGTTTTCTTTACTGGATTGAACCTGCTCTGGTTGATTGGTTTCTGTGATGACTATAGAATTTTCTGTCACCGCACAACCTGTCAGAAAAAAAATACTCCATAAAATGAAAGTAAACCATAATTTCGTCATGATTCAGTCAATATTTCCTCAACTGCCAAGTAATGGAATAATCGCACCATTGATCTTTTGCGCTTCATCAGAGCAAAGATAAAGAATGGCAGCTGTGATTTCTTCAGGGGTAGCCCAGGATTTGTTTTGCTGAGTGAGGTTATGGGACGTATTAATTGCTCGCACCCGCAATACATTCGATGTAACCCCACTGTCAATGAGTTCCTGTGCCAGCGTCATCATAAGTGCTTCTTGCGCTGATTTACCTACAATGTATGGCAACCCGTTCGCCTGCGGATGCGCAACACTGGGTGCTGAAACGATCATGACCCGTCCCCATTGATTTACTTTCATGTACGGCACAAAAGCACGGACAAGATAAAAAGTTGTCCAGAGATGTTGTTGTATCATGGAAGAGAGATCTTCATTAGAAGTGTCTGTAACTGACTTTCCACCAATCCATCCGCCTACAAAATTCAATAAAATATCCACGTGATTGTATTTTTCCAATGCAGCTTCCAGGATTTTAGTTGCTGCTGTTTCCTGACCGAGATCAGCCACAACAGTAAGATATTGCTGCTCAGATAGATTCAAATCCTTCACCAACTGATCCAGTTTATCCTGTTTTGAGCCAACCAGAACCAGACTGGCGCCATTTTCTGCAAAAATATTTGAAACAACCCGGCCTAAACCGCCGGTCGCTCCAGCTATCACGGCTACTTTTCCTTCTAAACGCATATTATCCTCCAAATGATCCATTCGTAATTTAAATATTTATGTGAAATAAGACAAAGAGCGCAATAAGTATCCGTCCTCATCCACGCATGTTCATTAGATGGTGAAGACAACAGATTCATTACCTCTAACTTGATTTTCCAGCCATAATAATTATCGTTTCACCTTGCCCTTGAGAAATTTTCCCATTGATCCTCCTAATAATTGCTTCATGCGAATGGATGCCGAAGCCTGCATATTTAAAATAGAAAATGTTGGATAAACATGGATTGAGTTGGACAACTCCATGACACTCATCTTTTTTTGCATCGCCAATGACCATTCGTTTATAGTTTCACCAGCCCTTGCACCAACAATCGTCACGCCCAAAATTGTTCCATTTCGATGATAGATAATTTTTAGAAAACCATGCATGTTGAATTCGGTTCTGGCTCGATCTACATTATTCATTGGCCTTTCATAAACAAGGCATTTTTTCCCAAATTTTTCTCTAGCTTCTTCCTCTAACAAGCCTATCTGAGCAATTTCTGGATCTGTAAAAATTGTTCCAGGAACATTATTCGATTTGCCGGATGAATTACCTGGAAGCAGGGCGTTTCGGATTGCCATTGCAGCCTGCCAACCAGCATAATGAGAAAATTGATAACTCCCGATACAATCTCCAGCAACATAAATATGCTTTTGACTGGTCCTTAAATAATTATCAACAAAAATACCCTCTTCATTGAAATTTATACCTGCTTTATCCATAGAGAGATCAGAAACATTTGGTTTTCTTCCAGTGGCTACCAACAACACATCACAAACCACTTCCTCCTCACCCAGCTTCAGGTGAATGCCACTGGAATCTTGCCATACGCTGTCAGGAGAGGTACTTAATTTTAAATTTACACCGTCTTCTTCAAAAACCTGAGCAATAACTTTTGATGCTTGTTTATCTTCATGGGGTAATAATCGAGTACCTTGTTCAATCAATGTAACATTCGAACCCAGACGCCTAAAAGACTGTGCCAATTCACATCCAACAGCACCTCCACCAAGAACAATAAGGTGATCAGGTAATTTTTTTAACTGCCAAATATTTTCATAAGTGAGGTAATTTACTAAATTCAGCCCGGGAATATTTTGAATATAAGGGCTGGCACCTGTGGCAATCAATATTTTATTGGCGGAAATTTCTTGATCTCCAACAAGTATTCGATGTGAATCAAGAAACTTTGCGGAGCCAAACAAAACATCAATACCTTCCTCTTTCAATTTTTCTGGGGATTCTTCAGCATATACATTTAAGATTGTTTCCTGGATTTTTTCCATTACCTCAGCTAAATTCACTTCTGAAACATTCATCTCTAAACCATATTTTTTGGACATGCGGGCTTCATGTGCGATACTGGCTATTTTCAATAATGTTTTACTGGGAATACAGCCAAACCAGGTACAATCACCTCCAATTTTTCGTTTTTCGATGATTACCGTTTTCGCACCTAGCTGGATACTATGAGCAGCAGCTGTCAGTCCAGCAGTACCCCCACCGATTATCGCAACATCATAATTCTTCATCACTAGCTCTTATCGTTGCTATCTTTTTTAATTTGACGAAACAATTCCATTAAGGATGAAACTGAGGGGCGATCAGTTGGATCATGACTCTTGTATGCCAACTTAATAATTCCCTGAGAATCAATAACAAAATCACCGCCAAGCTGGGCTGAATCTCCCTGAATTCCCCGCCATTTTCGCCCAGATGAAAGAAGTTTTATATACATCCAAATTGTTCTTAAGTTCCAGGATCGCAGCAATGAACGTTCTAACCCATATCTTTCATAAATAGATCTTTCAGTATCTCCAATTGATTACTTTGCTGGCACAACTGTGCCACATGCTCCCGGCAAGGCAGTCAACCTAGATGTCTCAGGAAAATCAGAAGTACAACGCTATTATTTTGAAGAGCTTCATATAAGCCGAGAGGTTCACCATCAACAGTTTGAAGAGCGAAATCTGGTGCTTTTTCTCCCGTTAACAATAATTTCATTTCGTTTCCTTTGTTCTGATTAATTCTTTTTGTTATCCCGGTTGATTCTAAATTTCGAGCAATCATCAATTAACCAAGTATCGGCTGGTCAACGATGATTGCCCAAAAAATAGCCTTACCATATTATGCCAATGCCATTAATTCCTTAACAATTTGTGGAAGTAATTCTGGATCATTAACTATCCAGCGTTTATCGACCAGCTCATTTTTGCTGAAAGCTGCCCTGGTGAACGGAGTGGTGACAGCAATCACATGCATCCCCGCTGCTAAGGCAGCTTTTACTCCTGTAGGTGAATCTTCGATTACAAGACACTCTTCAGCCGGTACATCCAACTCGCAGGCTACCATTCGATAGATCTCCGGATCAGGTTTACCGTGGTCAACATCATCACGACTGGCAACAAAATCAAATGCTTTTCCAAGATTGAGAACGTCCAGAACACGATTCACCTGAGGACAATAGGACATAGTGGCCAGACCAATTCGACAGCCTGCCTTTTTCACTTCTTCCAGCAATAGCATGTTATGAGGCCAGGTATTTTTAAGGATCATTTGAGGGTCTGAGAGCAGCTGCTCATAGAATTGCAAGCGGATCTGAACGAACGCTTGCCAGGGAGTTTCCACACCAAACTCCCCCATACGACTACGAGCAGCTGCTTCAAGATGGAATCTTTCCAATAAACTCTGTGCTACCTCTCGTCTTGAAAGCCCCACCACATCTTTAAAGGCTTCGACCACCATTGTTTCTTCAATCGTATAAGCACTTAGTTCTCGAATTGCTTTTGCGTAAGAATAAGCTTTCAAACGTTCTGTTTGTACCAGGGTTCCATCAAGATCAAAGATTACAGCACGAATTGTCATTAAATTGCCTCACCCAATTTCATTAGATTTTCAGAGAGATTGTTTCCCAGATCAAATCGTATGACCATTCGATCTACATTGACCAATGCCTGAAAATCACCTAAAACTTGGGCGGTTTTCAATGTGGCAAATGAAGTACTGGCTGCATCTTTCCCAGCCTCATCCGGAATCATCAAATCATGCGGCATACTGGCGGTCAATTGCAGGAACAATCCTTTTCCTGCATCACCTTTGTGCAGTTGCCCGGTTGAATGTAAGAAGCGGGGGCCGTATCCAAGGGTCGTTGCCATTCGAGTATTGTTCCGAATTATTGTTCTTAAAGCCTTCAATAACTCATCCGCTTCTGGTGTGGGTTGAATATAGGCTTGAATGGCAACATATGAATCTGACTGTGCCTGCCCGAAAAATTCTTGTAAGGCAGCATTAATAGAGGATGAGGAGAAATTGCCATATCCGTGTATTCCGTCTGCAATCACAAAAGGCTCAGGTTCCAATAATTTTCCTTCTTCTTTATAAGCGGTCAACTTGTTGCGCGTCAGGATTTTTGCACTTTCAACATTTGGTTGATCAAAAGGATTGATACCCATTCGAGATCCCGCTACTGCTGTTGCCATTTCCCACAGGAAGAATTGCTGACCGAGATCATAAATATCTTTTAAGTGCAAAGTGACGATAGGATGACCTGCATTTGCCAGTTCTGCTGTCATTTTGTCATGACTGTCATCATTCTCAATCCTTAAATTTACGAATAAGCGATCATTAGCATATACAGAAGGAGTACCTAAAGATTCACCGACAACCGGTAAAATTCCTTTTCCTTCTTTTCCAGTACTTTCAGCAATTAGTTGTTCAACCCAATCTCCAAAACTTTCGATCTCTGAGGATAAAACAAATGTAATTTTATCTCTACCCGATTTTGCTAGTTCTCCCAGGATAGCTCCCAATTGACCACCGCGATTATCTCCATCGACCGGACAATTACAACCATCACAATTACAAGCAGCAGTAATCGCCCTATCCAGTAATTTCGGCAGGTCAACGCCTAACAAAGCTGCAGGCACCAGACCAAAATACGAAAGGGCAGAATATCTTCCGCCAATATTGGGGTCGTTTATGAAAATGTCGCGAAAATCATATTCCGAAGCAATCCCGACCAACTTACTTCCTGGATCAGTGATCGCTATGAAATGATCCCCCGCCTTGTCGATACCCACATTGGCGACCACCCGATTGTAAAAATACTTGAAGAATGAGAGTGTTTCAGGAGTGGAACCTGATTTGGTGGAAACAATGAAAAGTGTCTTTTCCAAATCCAATAAATTTTCAATGTGTATAATGGTTCCCGGATCAGTGCTATCCAATATTGTCAAGTCGAGATAGCCTGCTTTGACGCCAAAAGTTTTACGAAGGACTTCCGGCGCCAGACTGGAACCGCCCATGCCTAATAAAACGGCCTTTTGATAACCCTCTTTCCTCAAGGTTTCCGCCAGGTTATTCATTCTCGGAATAGCTGCCTGCATTCGATCTGCAATGTCCAGCCAACCCAATCGATTACTGATTTCAGTTGGATCTGATTTCCATACGGTAAAATCATGCTCCCAAATACGCTGAATAATTCGGTCCCTTTTTATTTCCTGTAATGCGCTGGAGACGATATTTTGGTATTGACCCAGATTCGCAGAAAGAGAAGACCACTCTGATTTTAATTGCGCCTGTTTTTCTTCAATTCCAGCCATCAGAGTTTCAAATGACTTCACAAAGGCAGTCAATCCATCTTCCAATAATGCTGTTGTAATTTGATCCAGGTCAATGCCTGCATTTTTTAATTCGACAAGATGTTGACGTGCTGCATCGAATCCTCCGGGAAGTGTCAGATCTGCATGCCCATGGTTAAGGAATGCGCTTAATGTGGTTGGAGGAACGGTGTTGACTGTATCCGGGCCAATCAATTCATGAATATAAAGGGTATCCGAATAAGCTGGATTTTTAGTGCCGGTACTCGCCCAAAGAGGTCTTTGTTTTTGTGCACCCAGTTTTTCTAACTTATCCCACTGAGCACCAGCAAAGATTTCCAAAAACCTTTCATAGGCCATTTTTGCATTGGCAATGGCTGTTTTTCCTTCAAGATCACTTCTGTCCAGCTTTAATAAAGCTGCGTCCGTCATGCTGTCCACTCTACTGACGAAAAAGGACGCCACAGAAGCAATTTTATCGATAGATTTTCCTGCAGCAACCCGCTTTTTCAGACCATTGATATAAGCTTTTGCCACATCTTCATATTGTGCCAATGAAAAAATGAGCGTCACATTAATATTGATTCCCTCAGAGATCAAAGTTTCGATTGCGGGCATTCCTTCCGGTGTTGCCGGTACCTTAATCATCACATTGGGTCGAGCCAGGGTGCTGAATAAGCGGCGGGCTTCTTCAATTGTTCCGGTTGTGTCGTGCGACAATGTCGGTCGGACTTCCAGGCTGATGTAGCCATCCTTTGCATTGGTTTGATTGTAAATAGGCAGCAATACATCCGCAGCTGCCCGTATATCTTCAATAACCAGGGATTCATAAATTGAATTCTGATCCAATCCTTGATTAACCAATGATCTGATGGCTGTATCATAATCATTGCTTCCAACAATTGCTTTTTCAAATATGGATGGGTTGGATGTAACACCAGTAACACCCTGGTTGATCAAATTTTGTAATTCACCTGATCTGAGCATAGCGCGGCGGATGTTATCGTACCATATAGATTGATCATATTTTGATATTTCATTTATTTTTGTCATTTTTTACTCCTTTTTTTTCCTTCTCAAATTTAGACAACTTCAGATGCGAATCTATTACAAAATTACCTGACCAAGAGTTAAAGCAGCTACAATGATGAATAATATTGCTAATCCAACCTCAAGGACTCTTTGTGGAATTTTGCTGGAGATTTTGGAACCAATCTGTCCACCAATCATGACGCCGGGAACAGTAAAAATAATCAGACTTAACACTGTTTCTAAAACCCCGCCACCGTTTTTTGCAAATTGAATAAAATGACCGGTAGATGCTACCAATGCTGTAACGGCAACCACAAAAACGCTGGTAGCTACCGAAACTTTGCTGGGAACGCGACAGCGCTGCAATAGAAAATAGCCGTTCATCTCTCCCAGACCTGTTGACACCATCCCCATAAATAAAGCACCAATTCCTGAAAGAATCCTTCCTTCTGTGCGATTACAAACTGTGTATCGAATTTCTTCCCCTTCAGCAGTTATCAATACTGTCTGAGCATTCTTCCCACCATATTCACCGACAATCTGTTTATCCATCAGAACAACATCTTTGTGTTCTGGTTGGCGTAAAAAGCTCAAAGCCACCACGAACAAACCAACACCGAGAATGATCATCAGATAAACTGAATCAATGATCCCGGAGATTAAGGTTCCAATGATGGCTAATGGGATTGTGACAACCAGAAGATTTATCCCTAACCGGAAATCAATCAACTTTTTTCTGGTATAGGCAAATAAGCCACTCGCGAAACCGAATACCTCCGTAATTAATGCTGTACCAATAGCCACTTCCGGCGATAAGCGCAAGGCAAGAATGAACAAAGGGGAAAAAAAGGTCGCACCTTCAACCCCAGATGCCATCGCTAAGGTAGAAACCACTATACTCACCGGTAACATGAACCAATATTCCAAACTCATGCAAACTCCTTATTGTTTTTTTAACAATTTCTTTGCTTGTAAAATCACGTTTTCTACATCCAAACCAAATTTTTGATAAAGTATTTCTGCCGGGGCGGATGCACCAAAATGATTCAGACCGATAATGGCTCCATCCAAGCCAACATAGTGCTCCCAACCCAATGGGATGGCTGCTTCGATGGCAACGCGTGCTCTGACATGATCAGGGAGAACACTTTGTTTATAAAAGTCTGGCTGGCTGTCAAAGGCTTCCCAACTGGGCATTGATACTACTCTTGCATGAATTCCTTCAGACGCCAATTGTTTGCCAGACTGAAGGGCAATATGAACCTCAGAACCGGTGCTGATTAAAATAATTTCAGGTTCATTACCTGATTCCCATAAAACATATCCACCTTTTTGAGTTTCACTGGACGCAGCCAATTCTTTTCGATCAAAAATCGGTAAGTTCTGGCGAGACAATATCAAAGCAGTTGGACCAGCCTGATTGAGGAGTGCAGAACGCCATGCTTCAGCTGTTTCAGTCGCATCAGCTGGCCTGAACACTGTCAGGTTTGGAATAGAGCGTAAAGCTAGCAAATGTTCTACCGGTTGATGGGTCGGTCCATCCTCACCCAGACCAATTGAGTCATGTGTGAAGATAAAAATAACTCGCAATCCCATCAACGCCGCAAGACGAATGGGGGGGCGCATGTAATCGGAGAATACCAGGAAAGTAGCTGAATAAGGAATCACACCACCATGCAGTGCCATACCATTGACGATACTGCCCATGGCATGTTCACGAACACCAAAATGAAAATTATGTCCACTGTAATCTTCCGCATTAAAATCTCCTGCGTCTTTGATGATTGTTTTAGTGGATGGAGACAGATCAGCGGAACCACCGATCAAATTATGAACATGCTTTGCCAGTGCATTGATTACTCTGCCAGAAGCCTCTCTGGTTGCCATTGGCTTATCTGATGGGCTGAACAAATCATCCAGACCTTCTTCCCAATCACCAGGCAATTCAGCGTTGATTGCTTTTTCAAATTTATTTGCCAAAAGTAAGTTGCTTTCCTTCCAGGTATGCCACTTGCGATCCCACTCTTTTTCTAACAGTTTTCCACGATCAATTGCCTGACGCATATGTGCTAAGACTTCCTCAGGGATATAGAAAGGTTCCAATGGCCAATTCCTGGATTCTTTTGCTGAATTGAGTTCAGCTTCCCCTAAAGGTTCACCATGTGCTGAGGCAGTGTCCTGTTTTGTAGGTGCACCATGACCAATATGCGTTTTACAAATAATCAGGGTTGGCTTTTCAGTTTCCATTTGTCCAGACCGGATCGCTTCATCAATAGCATCGATATCATTTCCATCAATCGGTCCAATCACCTGCCAGTGGTAGGCCTGAAACCGTTTGGCGACATCTTCATTAAAAGCTATGTCTGTGCTGCCCTCAATCTGGATCCTATTGGAATCATACAGGTAAACCAGCTTACCAAGCTTTAACTTGCCAGCTAAAGATGCAGCTTCAGAGGCAACGCCTTCTTGCAAATCCCCGTCTGAAATAATGGCATAGGTAAAATGATCCACAATTTGATGATCATCCTGGTTATAATGTGCTGCCATCCAGCGTTCAGCAATCGCCATCCCTACTCCATGTGCAAAACCCTGTCCCAAAGGACCGGTGGTAACTTCCACACCAGGAGTTAATCCGTACTCTGGATGTCCGGGAGTTTTACTTTCCCATTGACGAAATTGCTTCAAATCTTCAAGGGAAAGATCATACCCTGTTAAATGAAGTAAAGAGTACAAAAGCGCTGAGGCGTGACCTGGAGAAAGGATGAAACGATCACGGTCCACCCAGTTTGGATTGGAAGGATTGTGTTTTAAGAAACGGGTCCAAAGCGTGTAAGCAAGACTGGCAGCACCCATGGGTGTTCCCGGGTGTCCAGATTTGGCTTTTTGTACAATATCCGCTGATAAAAAGCGAATAGTTTCGATACTTTTTTGATCTAATAATTTATTCATAATTTTCTCACTCTCTATTGATTATTATTTTGTTCGTTATAAATTTTTTTTTAAAACTCCAGCGCGTGACAGGCAGCACCTATCAAGGCTGTTTCTGGATTACGAATAACATGAATGGGCACATCCTGTAGGAAAGAAATGAATCTGCCCTTATGCTGAAATGCAGCCAGAAAGGATTCACTTCTTAAGAAGGGTAATATCCTGGGTGGAATGCCTCCCCCAAGATAAATTCCACCATTGGAGAGAACTTTTAATGCCAGGTTCCCCGCTTCTGCAGCAAGAATTTTTGTGAATAACTCCATTGTTTTTATCGCAATTTCAGCCTTGCCCTCCATGGCTGCCCGGGAAATCACCGGAGTTTGATCCGAAACATCTTCCAGTTGTTGGTGTAACCAATCAGGCTCTTCAACCACTTTCTCCTCCTTTAAAAATGAGTAGATGTTTGGCAGCCCCTTACCCGAACTCAGGCGTTCATAACTGACATGATTAAATTTCCTTTGAAGATATATTAATAATTGAATTTGTAAAGCATCAACCGGTGCAAAATCGGAAT
>JAHYJK010000129.1 GCA_019429225.1 Anaerolineaceae bacterium | reverse complement strand
GACAGCCGGGCTTTGCCCCCGGGATAGAGCAATACTTCTAAGGTCGTGTAGGCAGATTGGGATATTTGGATTTTTGTCATAGGTCAATCAATAAATCTAAAAGAGTGAAAGTTGGTCGATTCCATCCCCTTCGTCACCCCGGGATGGTTCAGGCTCATACCAGCCCAATAGGGAAGGCGAGTGAGGATCATGTTCGCTGAAATTGTTCTTGGCAGATTTATAACTGCGGGTGGCATAACAATACTGGCACCCATACAGGCAGGTGTTATACATGCCAACATCCTTGCTGACCACGCAGCCGCACGGTTTGCGCTGATTGGGGTCTTTGGTTGAAGTTACATTGATCCCAAACAGCTTTTGAATATAGTCATCATCAACACATTTGCCGGGTCTGACGCCCAGGTGGGTTAAATCAAGATCCTCGGCGCAGCTGACAATTTCCATTTGATGGTCCTTGGCAATCCCCACCATTTCCCCAATGCAGTCTACAAACCAGGGGTCATCCACCTGGGGCTGTTCAACCTCGATGCCGGCTTCTGCCAGAGCGCGGAACTGGCCCTTGTTCTTAGCGTATTCATCCACGATGCTGATCACTGAACGCTGGGTTTTACCTGCCAGGGCTGAGGCGATCTTGGCATACTGACGCACGTGGTAGGCCGCATGGGTAATCTGGCTGAACAGGATCGGGTCGTACCGCCAGATGACTTTATCCGCGCCAACAAGGTCAGCCAGCGCTGTAAAAGTCGTGATGCTTGCTTCCAAATTAGGAGAGTGCGTATCGATCTGCTTCGGGTTGCCCATCAGGGTGTATTGAAAATAATAGCGCAGCCCCAGCGCGTCCAGCACCCCAAGATGCGGCATCAACGGGCGCGGGTTGCGCGTCCAAAATACGATCACATCCACGTCCTCAGGCTTTAAAGAGACTTTCGAGATTTGCTTGCGGTTAAAGGGGTTGGGTACCGTGCAATAACCGGCATGAACCCGGTTGATGAACCACTGGGCATAAAAGGCGGGGATATCGGTCCGGCGGCTGGCGCTGATGATCATAGTTTTAGCTTTGGCTGGTGAACATAATTATTTGGTTGACATTGATGCGTGATTCTGATTCCCACATCATCGGATAGACCTATTCTATCATATCAATTGGCCTCACCCGATGCGTGGGATCATCACTCAGGTGTTTTTAGAAATGAGCAGGCCAGGGGCAGCATCCCCTCAATAATATTCGTAATCCCAAGATCAGCTTATCCCGGACAATAACCCACAAACACATACAGCTGCCAGCAGGATGATCACCAAGGCGATCACCCACATGTTTGAACCTGGCTTTGTTGCTGCCCCTTTTCGCCGCTGTTGATGAACGAGGTAAGCCTCCAGTTGGGCTTTGGTGATCTCGCCGCGTCGGTACATCCGCCGGGCATCCTCTTCTGAAAGCAGGCCCTCATAGAATAAATCTAAGTCGTCCAAAAATGGGTCGTCAAAGAATGGGTCTTCCACACTACCTCCCTGTGGGTTGCTGATCCTGATGAATTGTACGCTGCTTGTAATCTGACCTGGCAAATGAAACCCTGATCGGTTTCATCGCTCCATTATGAAAAGCGCTTGATCTGCCACAGGCTGGGGTCGAGATCCCTGAGGAAGGATGAACCGCGCCCCTGGCGGTGGAGGACGAACAGACGACGCATGGCACGCGTCATGCCAACAAACAGCAGCCTGTTTTCCTTCGCCAGGTGTTTTTCCATGTCTTCGATCCGCTGATCACGCCCTCGGTAAGGGATAAAATCCTCCTCGATATAGATCAGGGCGACAATCGGGAATTCCAGACCCTTACTGGAATGCAGAGTCATAGCTTTGGCGGATGGGGTTTCCAAATTGATATTGCCGCTGACATAGGTTGTGTCCAGTCCGTAATTGCTTAATTTTTCAGCAGCCTCTTCAACCATCCAATTGTGCGGCCCAAGCACGGCGATGGAGGACAGGGGCATTTTTAACTCCGACACGGCCTTTTTTAATTGATTGGCCAGCCAGGTGTAACCTTCGTCTGAATTTAGCGATTCGTACATAGTGGGTTTTGGCCCGACATGGATATAGGTTTGGTCAAGTGCTTCTTCATCCCCTGCGCCCGAATGCCTGATGATGGCATGCGCCGCCAGGGCAATTTGGCGCGTGGTGCGGTAGTTTCGCCTTAAAATACGTGTGCGCCCGGTAACCCGCATCGAGTCGTGCACATTCTTCCAGGCAAAACCTTTGTTATAGATCGATTGGGATGCATCTGCGGTCAGGAAGATACCCTCGGGGGATTGACAGATTTCCAAGCATAAAGCCAGCGCAACCGGGGTCAGATCCTGCGCTTCATCAACGATCACGAAACCCCATTTTTCTCCCTCCCACTGCCCGGATTTGACGTATTGGAACGCTTTCCTGCGCAAACCCGCCCAGCTGGTTTTGCCCAAGGTCTTCAGAAATTTCTGGTAATTTTCGTAAAGCAGCCAAATGATGGACCGTGTGCGCTGATCCATGGCCACCCCCCGGCCGGTGCGGTCCGCATCCAAATACCCGCGCAGGGTTTCAATCCCCTGGCCTTCAATCACCCACTCGATCTCTTCCAAGAGATAATCATCGCCCAATAAACGAATGCCTTCACTCAGGTTAGCATATTTAATTTTCAAATTCTTATCGTAATTGGTAAGGTTAGCCCGACCGCTGGCCAGGGCATACAGCAGCTCTTGACGGGAGGCCATATCCAGCCTGCCCTCAACCTGCTGGACAATGTGATAGGCGATCTTATCCAGCGTGGTGACCTGCAGGTCAACCCCGTCATCCTCAATATCCTCCAGCAGGTATTCGATCAGCTGGCGGGAGTATTCCACCAGGGCATTGGTATAGGTTGTGTACAGCACCTTGATATCCTGCTTTTCTTTTGAAGCAGCCTTGATCAATTCCCTGACACGATACATCGCCACCGTTGATTTTCCTGAACCCGGGCCGCCTTTGACCAACGTCGGCCCCTGCAAAGCCCAATTGGTGAGGTTCTCCTGGTCTTTATCCAGCAGCAGTAAGAAGGCGCGTAAATCTCCTGAAGCATAGCGGGCAAGATCCTGGGGATTTTGCAGGACATAGTTGGGGTCATCAACGATTTCTTCTGCGGTTGCCGGCCACAGGCAATCCATCAGGCGGAAAATATAGCTCTCGGGTGCGCCGCAATTCTGCAGTTGATCTTCGGTCTCGCAGCCTTCAAATAAGGGATGGTATTCTTGGGGAATGCCCCACCTTGACAGCAAATCTGGTGTCAGCCGGTAGGGTAGATCCTGACTTTGGGCCGCTTCTTGATCAGGCTGTAAATACTGCAGCCATTCGACCGGTTTTTCCTGGCCAGGATCCAGGGCTTCTTCTAAGATTTCACTGTAATTTTCATATTGTGGTTCATCGGGATGATAACCCAACCGATCATAAATTTCACCCCGCGGGCCAATGCCCAGCAATTGAACCAGGTTCTTTTCCGGGTAGGCGGCATACACCATGCGGTAATCGCCAATCCGGTAGCGCCACAGACGCTCGTGGTATTTGAGGTTTTTAATGGTCGCGGCGCGCGGCGTGACAGGTTTTTGTTCCACTTCCGCCACGGCAAAGTTGATGCGCTTTTGCATATTGCGACCCAGCTGCACATAATCCGATAAAAAGGAGCGCTTAAAGGATATGACGTATGTCATTTTGATCTCCGTCTACAATCGTGGCGTTCGTTGTTTTCAGTTTAACAATTTCACATTGCCAGCCTCGTCCAAGAAATAAAATTGGACGTCGTTAACCAGGTGGCCATACTTCTTGAGCCACAAAGTTGGCACATCGAACTGGTTATGAAAAACCAGGAACTTAATTTTGGCATCCGCCTTTTCAAGCGGACTGGCATACTTTGTAATTTTGGTATTTTTATGAGGTTTTTGGCTTCCACTAACCATATAATAATGCTTGGATCCTCCCACGATTTCGCTTTTGCATCAAATAGTCACTTATTTCATTCAGCTACCAAGAAATTATTCTGGATCCGCATATGTTTAGTGATTATATGAACCGATTGATGAGGCTCATACTTTATTGCACTTACGAGTTGAATCCAAGTAGCCAATAATAATGAATTTATTTTATGAAACCAACTTATCCTTCAAGAGACAACAATAGACCATAATTATAATGTGAAAGACATGTAGTTGATTTTTACTCCTTTATATGCCCGGTCTTTATATATTGCAAAGCGTTTTATTGTGTTCTCATTTTTCTCAGCATCTGCTGGTGAAAAATTACTAATCTCTGATATTTTGCTACCTGCAAGGCTATTACTTGATGTTCCAATTCTTATTCCACTATTCCCGGATATCCACCATCTATCATGAATGGGTGACAATTGGTCTGTCTCAAGACCTGCAATTACCACTTCGGTTGGGGGAGGTTCATGATCCGAAATCTCTCGCCTCCAATAATCTGTATATTCCTTCTGAGGTTGTGTAAGCTTATTGTTATGTTTTTTGCTGGTTAATATATAAACTTTGCAATTGGGATTTGTATTCACCACTTCATGTAAGATCCATAGTTCCTCTCTACCAAAATATGCATCAGCAATGAAAAGTTCATCTTTAATACTAGAACTCAACCAATTCTTTAATACCAACTTAGCGTCATCAGGGCTCAGATCTTCCATTGTAGTACTTGTAAGCATTTTATCTATTGCTGTTGATTTAGCCTTTTGTATTTGCAAGTTAGATTTCTGGGCGATATTTATTATCAGATCAGATGCTTTCAATGTAGCATTAAATAGAGGCCGAATATAATCTGATGCTTGTGGCTTATTCTTATAATTCACTACACAATTTTGAAATAACCAGGCAAAAATGGGATATCCATCTAGTAATGGTATGCTTGCTCCCATAAATTCAAATTTTCTCATTTTATCAAACCGTTGAGCGTGAATTCTATTTGCATTTAATGACCCCAGCAAAATCCATGCTGTGGAAGAATAATCATCTTTGGAAAGATCAATATCAAATTCACTTGAATTGGTAGTTGATATGGTTTCTTTTTTAAGATTCTGAACTGTTAACCTGTTTTGGAGGTTATATTTTGATTTTGACCTTGCGGGATCATCATCTGCTACGGAAGCAAGTTCTGCAGCAAAATTTGTATCTATTTTATAGGCAAGATCAATGAATCTTCGTTGAGTAGATAAATAGTCAGGGTCATCTTTCTTGACTAATAATTCCATTCCGGCTCTTAATAATTTTTGTGCCAAATTTCGATCATTTAATGAAATTTGGGACAACAATTCGTATCGATTAATTCGATCGTAATCAGAAGGAATACAATTAATTAAATCAACCGCATCATTTATTAATTGATCCCTTAATTTATAATATGAATTCGGTAAAGAGTCAGCAATATATGCTAGAATGAAGACTTGGTCAGCGATATTTATTGATTTTGTCCTTGATATTAAGTCTTTCCATTCTGATATATTAACATTCTTTATTTTATATACTTTTGCCAATGAAGTTAACTTAAAACCATCATGTTTTATGTATTTATCATTTGGTAATTTTCTCTCTATTAACTCTTCAAGCTTTCTGGCAATTTCGGCTCTTTCGTTTTTAGTAAATCCGTTTTTGTAATTAATAACACTTTCTGAGATTTCGGAAATCAAATGGAAAACAAACGCGTCCCTATCAATTTCATTAATTATCTTAATTAAATCAATAATTTCATCATAAGATAGTTTCTCTCCTTTAATCTTTCCTGGATCAAAAAATGGCTCGTTGTACCTTTTAGTAATGATAAACGAACAAATAGAATTAAAAGCTTTATCTCTTACTTCTATTGCTTCAATTGCTTTTAATTTATCAATTGTCGATATACTATGGTGGAGATATAAAGCAGGAGATGCTTCAATTAGCGCAGCTTGATAAGCTAACCCATCATCAAAATAAAACGAATTAATTAAAGGTTTAATTTTTTCTTTAACCACTCTCGAAAAATCATCTAATCTGTCAATACTCCAGAATTTCAAAGCCAAATCTGTGTATAAGCCAATCTTTTCAGAATATGAGTGAACATTATTTATCAAGTTTACTATTTGCAAATAATCATCTGCCGTGTCAATTCTTTTAAAAATGAGACCGCTATATGCTCGAAGACATAGTCTAATTGTAGCCAGATAAGTCAGAGCAACTTCTCTTGTTTCCAACTGAACAGTGTTTCGATATTGCTCTACTATAGAAAGTATTTCGTAAGCTAATTCCTGATTATTCGAAGTGGCTTCAACAATTTTAAAACCCATATCAATTTTCAGCCACTCAACGTCTATATCATTCCATGAAGATTTTAAAATTTCAAATAGTTTATTCTTTAATCCAGCATCCTTAGTTTCCTTCATTTTCTCTAATATTTCCAAACAAACACAAACTGCACTAGATCTATCAGATGCATCCAACAAGTTAAAAACACCGTTAATGAAGTAAAGAATCCTTCCATCACTCATAATGGCAGGGTTTTCTATTGAATTGATTCTGTCCAATATGTAAAGTAATAAACTATCACATAAAGCCTTGTTTGATATGTTCTTATAACCTAATTGAATTAAAGAAAAATCTAATTTATTATCTGGAACATCTAAAAGGTCCTTCACAACATCTCGGTAGGCTTGATTTCTTCTATCTTCGCCATTTAATTTACTGGATATTTCAAATGCGTACTCTGTTCTATTAACTGCCAATGCCCTTATAATATTTTTTGTTACTACATATTGTTCCGCAGAATCCATTAGTATTGCTTCAACAGAATTCTTGAGTTCTTCTTCAATTTCTATGTGAAGGTATTCCAACTCTTTATTAGGGTCGATAATAAGTAAACCATTTAGTATCCTTACTAAACATGAACTCTTTGTCGCAATTTCCTCGAGATCTTGCGAATACAAAAATGCTTCAATAAATCTATTTATACTTGCTTTACTATCGAAATCATTCTCAGCAATTCCTAATATAACAAATATGCGAACATAATCTTCTATAGGACCAAGTTTTTCTATTGTGCTTCTTTGGGCATCAATTTTGTTTATCAGTTTTTTTCGTAAATCAAGGTCTGAGATGTAAGGAAGAGGTGAAGACAATTGACGAAAGTCCCTTGCATTAGGGGAAAACTCGGTAGAGCTTATGGCAATTTGTAAAGCATATTCTAAAACGGACCCCACATTATCAACTTCACGATTTTTTGATGCCCATGAACGTAAAATATAAAATTGGTCTCTCACTTGATCAAAATTATTTACTTGAGAAATAACTTCTTCAGCCGAAAAATTAAAGAATAACAATGAGCCAGTTGTTAAGAAATTTTTTGCATCTGGGTCCTTAATTTTATTCATTATTTTTTCTAATATATCATATGCATTCTTGTCATATTCGCTTTTGGCCATGGCTCTCATAGATAGTTTGGTGAACGCCCAATCTAATCCCTGTTCACTAGCATCAATTTTCATGCTGTTTTCAACAAGATCAAAAGCAATTTCTGGTAAGAAGTTTATTAAGTTTGTAGCAATATCCAAAGCTTTATTCTCCAACATATTTTTATCGACTTGTTGATAAATTGTCTTAATCCGCTCATCTAAGCCTTGTATTCTTAAATCATACTTAATATTTGCGTTTGCCAAAACAGATAATAAGAGTAACTGATCTTCTTTTGTTGATGCCCTTTCAATTAGAGCCAAAGCAGCGTCTGTTTCATTAAGTGAAATAAGCGCATTGATCTCTGATTCCCCTGTTGCAGTAGAAAAGAGTTCATTAATAACTGCTGTTTGTAAACCAAAGTCAATAACATCTAGATCCCTATCCAATTTTTGAGCTGATTTTACACATTTCATTGTTGTTTCAAATAGTGGAATTAGAGATTGACTTGATTTCAATATTTTAACCAGTGTATCTGGCGTTGAAAATTGAATTAAATCCCGATGCCTGTTCGTGCTTTCAAAAAAAGAAGATAAATCTATTGGAGCAGATGGGTCGTTTGAATTTTTAAGGAATTTGATAATTTCTTTTTCAGCCGCTTCTTTAAAATCAGATAGCTTTGACTGAGCATTACTTAATTGATCCTCACTAACAAAAGTCACTTTATCATAATCAATGATAGTTATGAATTGTACTTGTGTCAATAAATTATAAATTTGATCTTCATCGTCTTTTAGAACATTTGATACATCTTTTATTGACAATTCCTTAGGAGAATATGCAATTAGTGCTAAAGATGATGTTAATACCTCATTATTAAAGTCGATATTTTTCCATTCAAGATCTAATAAGTTTGCTAATTCTAGTGGGAGATTCTTTAAAAACTCATTTTTTGAATTTTCCCCATGAATAGAACGGCGAATACTAGCAAGAGAACCAGGAGTCTTATGAATTCTGTAGATTTCAATCAGGTCATCGTTTGAAAATCCCAGTTCACTCAAATACCTTTCAGATTCCTCAAGTGTGAACGCAGGAATGGGAAAAGACTTATAATTTATTTGTTCAAGAATTTGACATGGAATATTTTTGGGATTACCAGAAATTAAAAATTTAAAGTCATTATAAAAACCAAAGGGTAGCATATCAAAGATCAAATCTCGGTAAAACGAATGATTATCTGGAATTTCACAAATACCGTCAAGCACAAAATAAAAGGTTTGATAACGAGATTTTGAAAATTTTAGCAATTGGTTGCGTCTTTTACCCCAATCTGAAGTGATATCCATAGTTTCAAAATCTGTATAACTTAATTCTTTTCGCGTAAGAATCCAGAAAACTTGACTTAATAAGTCAATACGAATGGTGTCAGGATCGTATGATGCTCTTGTAGCTGGTGTTATAAAAACCGATATTGAGTTTTCAGGGAAACGTCTTGCAAATTGAGACAAAAGTGTTGTTTTTCCAATTCCCACTTCACCTTCAACAATTACCATTGGTTGATTACTAAACAATTTTTCGATAGTCTCCAAGAAACTATCCCTAATAATTTCTTGTTCAGGTGGCAATGGAAAGTTACTGCTGATCTTGGTTGTATCCATAATCTCAGCTTTTAAAGTCATTTTGATAGCACCTCATTTTCCAATTTCTATTTCATATCTGTGATTTTTTGAACGAAAACATAATTTAATAATTTTCTAATCTTAGTCAATCTTGTCATACCCCGGATCCACCCCGCTATGCCTTTCCCGGGTGTGATTCTCCCGGTCAAAGCCCAGCACGCGCTTTTCACATTTCGGGCAGTAGTGCAGCGTGTAATCCGATAAGAGGGCTGACTGGGGCTCTTTAACCGCTGGGGCTGCGGGCAGGTCAGGTTGGCTCACCTCGGTTAGTTTTGGCTTTAGAGGCGCGGGCTGAGGCTTGGGGTCCGATTTCGGGGCAGGGGGCGGCGTTGGCGCTGTCTTTTCTGCCTGAGATTTAGCTGGCTTGTTTATCACCGAAACCCGCTCAGCCAGGGGAATGCAGGCACCCTTCAACATGGGGTCATCGGCCAGGGCGTCAAACTTTTCCAGGATAATTTGCTTAGTCCGGTAATCACCGTAGTCTGCCAGATCATAATTTCTAATTATTGGAAATGAGTCAAGTATGAATGCAAACTCATCTCGCGTCAGGTTATAAAGATGACCAAATAATGCATCAAGCTCACACTGGATCTGGAATCGCCGATCATCATTCCAGAAAAATGGTGGAAAATTCTGAGTATCTTGAAGATAGTCATCAATTGAGGCTAGATATTTTATTTTTGGGGAAAATTCTTCTAACTTATGAACAGAAGTATTGGCAATATTATCTAGCCATTGTGAATTGATCATTTTTCTTGTGTCTGAATCAATCTCTCGCCATATTGTTTTTGGGGTATCTAAGATGTCAATTGCTGTGAACAAGAGCTCAAATATCTTAGGGATTATAAATTTCGAGATTTCTACATCAAATTTGTCTGGTGGTAATATAGCTAACTGCTCTACTATATAATTAGAGAGATTTGCTCCGCCGATTTTCTGGCGAATAATAAAATCTACAACATAACTATTTAATAATGAAAGTAATATTAAACTTTTCAATGGGGATACGCTGGTTTGAATTATTGAAGCGGAATTTCCAAGAGCGCACATAGGTAATAGCGTAAACATCCCCGTCCTGGCGTTTGTTGAAGAATTTGTAATTACTCGATATGACATCATGTAATTGTTATTAAAATCTGAAATGCGATTTTTAATTTCTGCTTCATCAACCCAATACCACGGAATTGCAAGCTCTTTTGGATCTGTTAAATTTAACTTGTTTAGTCTTTTATCTGGTTTTTTTTTAAATCCTTTGTAAGTGCCAAAACGATGGTTGTATTGATGGAACATTTTTGATTCATATAATGGAAGCCATTTTTTTGTCTCGTTTTTAAAGACATTTCCAACAAGAACATTTCCACTTGAAGTAAGCTGAGAGTCCATTTGGAATAATCCTGAATCATTTGTCATATGAAACATTGAATGTAGAGAA
>JAHYJK010000128.1 GCA_019429225.1 Anaerolineaceae bacterium | reverse complement strand
AAGCATAAAGACAACAAGTATCAGAAAATTTGATTTTTTTATTTCTAACCGCTGGTTTTGGATCATATATCAACCTTTCTATTTATGAAAAAAAATTTCCTCTATTATGGACAGATTGGCGCTACCACCGAGATACTTTCGTCATTGGCAAGTCCATACCCAAAGGGGAAAAGCGGTTGACTGCATGTGTCAGCCGGGAACTGGATATTTTTATTGATGGGTAACTGGGCATTATTTAACGGCCAGCTATAAGGAGTTTTTCCGGTGAAAGGTTTATCACCAAAGAGAACATCTGTAATACCGGCGCCTTCCGTACCAGGTAACCAGGCAGCAACCCAGGCATCTGCCAGATCAAGATAATCACCAATCACAAGAGGGCGACCAGAAAGAAGTATCACCACCACAGTTTGACTACGTTCAGCCACCCGGTTTATTAAATCAGCATCTTTTTGCGTTAGTGCCAGATCAGCCTGGTCACCAACGCCCTCTGCATAAGGTTGTTCCCCTAAGACAACAACCCCTACATCTGCAATCAACAATTTTCCGTTGGCATCAAAAGCATTATCAAATTTACCAAAGCGGTTGTAGTAAACAGAATCAGGGTTTCCTGCCAGAAATGCATCTTTGATGGTTGTCCCCGTAGTTTTAATATTACTACCGCCCTGCCAGGCAAGTGTCCACCCACCGCATTGTAAGCCAATACTATCCGCAGCATCTCCAGCCAGAAAAATCGTACCTGAATCTTTCTCAATGGGTAGTGTGTTTTTCTCATTCTTCAACAACACTAATGACCTGGCAACTGCCTCACGTGCCAGGTCACGGTGTGCCTGAGTTCCAATCTGATCAAGCCATTCAGGATCGGAAAAAGGATGTTCAAACAATCCCATATCAAATTTAACTTTTAGAATCCGGAAAACAGCATCATTTATGCGATCTTCAGTAACATCGCCTTTTTCAACAGCCAGACTCAGGGTATCGATGAACCGTTTGTACTGCACTGGAACCATGTTCATGTCCACACCTGCATTAATGGAAGTTACCACAGCTGTATAATAATTGGTATCAATCTGGTCAATTGCCTCCCAATCTGAGACAAGAAAACCTTCGAAACCGAGTTCACCTTTAAGTATGTCAGTTAATAGGTAGCGTTCAGCATGCATCTTGGTGCCATTCCAACTGGAGAAAGACACCATAATTGACTGCGCACCAGCATCCACAGCTGCCTGGTATGGTGGTAAGTATAAATCACGTAGTGTGGTTTCATCCACCTGCATGTCTCCCTGGTCAATTTGATAATTACTGGCCGTTGATGTACCCCAGGTGGTCCCCCCATCTCCAATAAAATGTTTTGGTGTTCCCAATACAGACTCAAAATCAGCAAGGGAATCCCCCTGCAAACCTTTCAAATAAGCAACGCCTAAACGAGAGACCAGATCTGTATCCTCTCCAAAACCTTCATAGGTACGGCCCCAGCGAATATCCTGAGGGACAGCAATGACTGGCGCATAATTCCAGCGAATATTGGTGGCAATCATTTCCTCAGCTGTTGCTCGGGCAACCCGAAATACCAGATCTTCATCACCAGCTGCCCCTAAGCCGATGTTATGAGGGAAAATGACCGCATCTTTTACATTGTTATGTCCATGAACAGCATCTACCCCATAAATTACTGGAATCCCCAATGGTGTTTCAAGCGCAGCTTTCTGGTAATCGTCCACCATTTTTGCCCAATTTTCAGGTGTATTGTTGTAGGGAGCTCCTCCGCCACCACTCAAAACTCCTCCAATGAAATATTGGGTAACAGCTTCGGTAGGCAGGCTATTCTTTTCAATCAATGTCATTTGACCGATTTTTTCTGCCAGTGTCATGCGAGCCAATAAATCTTCAGCCCGTTCCGAGGAAGAAAGACTGGCATTTAGATATGCAGGAGTTGTTTCTAAAGGAGTAACCGCTGTCACAGTTGTTTCCATTGAAGTTGAAATGGAGTCTGGTTGGGAAACTGTCTCGGTTGGTGTTGCCTTCTGACAACTCGATAGTAGTAGACTAAAAACAAAGACGATAACAATTTTTTTTATCATTTGAGCACCAATAAGGTTAAGGATTGTGGCGGTAGATTAATCTCTTCTCCAGAAACAAATGTTTCAGATCCAATCATTTCAACCTGGGTAAATTCATCAAAACGCCATATATCAGCTTCAAACTGTGTCAGATCTTGCAAAAAGAAAGGTTTCCGAATGACCTGGTCACTGAGATTCACGAACATAATGGTTACAGTACCATCATCGCGAAGTGCAGCATAAATACCTACATGGGAATCAGCAGAAACAGCTGTTATCAGCTGATTCCCAAATTTTTTGTACATTTCATAAACGTAATAGGTTGGGCGTGGGGTAGAACGAGACAGGATGCCATATCCCCCAATACTGGGATTACTATGCAAGGAGAAGTAATTTACAACTTCCACTCGGTTAACAATCATACGCCCAAGCACGTCTGCCCACCAAATCGCATTATAGAAAGAGTCAGGAGTTGCCTCACCTCCAATTGCATTTGACCAATGCGAATTGATCTCAGTTACCGCAATCGGCAGATCACGACCGGTGGTTTCCTGAATTAAAGATCGCAAATAAGGAATGATCTGATCCCATTCTGTGGATGTAACGGCAAGTTCTTCAATTGTTGCTGCTTTTCCCCCTCTACCTTGTGGAAAGGGGTAGCGGTGAATGGATACTAAATCCACCAGATCGCCATTCGCTTTTAGAAACTCAGTCATCCAGTCTTTGCCCGCAGGATCCTTTGGGCTGGACTCCAGGCTGCTGCCAAACTGGTGCAGTTCGGGACCGATCAATAAAATCTCCGGATCAATGGTTTTCATCGCCTGAGCAATATCCCGCCATTCAGCATTGAATTGATCCACACCATAATCAGGGACACCTCTTGCAGTAGCAAAGAGGCTCGGTTCATTACCAATGCCCCAATATTTGATGGCATAACCTTTCTCAATATTGGCATAGCGCACCAATTCAGCTGCTTTTTCAGGTGTTCCATTAAATAGACGTACGTTAATACTGAGCTGGCTGTTCATCTGTTCTGCAAGCGCTGCAACTTGATCTATATGGTAAGTCTGCAGGTCATTTTCATCACCCCAGTTACCGCCCGGAAAACGTAACAAAGTAATACCTGCTGCTTGTGCCAGAGGCAAAGTTTGTTCTGTGATAACAGCCCAGGGTCCATGATTGATCCCATAAACCAATGGGCTAATATTTTCGCGTGTTGTCGCAGGGTTTACATAGAAAACGCCTTCAGGAATATCTATTTGTTTCTGCGTCGCTTGTTCATTTTTCTGTTGGAATGTGCAGGCAGTTAATAAAGAGAGTCCAACTGCCAAAACAAGCAAGCAAAAGAAAACCTTACTTTGTTTGTTTGGCATAATCAGCTCCTCTTAATCTACCTACTTCTCCACACCCGTGATAACAACACCTTGCATAAAAACGCGTTGGGCAAAGAAGAAAATAATCAAAGGAATCACTGCAGTGATAAGAGCGGATGCCTGAATTAAGTTTGTGCTTTGTGAGTAAAGGCGGTTAAACGCAGTCAACCCAACCGTAATAGGATATTTTTCAGGATTTCCAGCTAAATAAATCAGGGGACCGAAGAAGTCATTCCAGGCCCAGAAAAAGTGAAACAATGACACTGCTGTTAATGCAGGAACAGATTGGGGAAGGATAATTGAAAAGAAAATTCGCAGCGGATTAGCACCATCAATCATGGCTGCTTCATCCAGATCTCGTGGGATGGACATAATAAACTGTCTGATTAAAAAGACATTTGTGCCCCATGAAAAGAATGCTGGAACGATCAATGGCAACCAGGTGCCTACCCATCCAATCCTCAAAAATACAAAATAGGTAGGAATCAAAGTCACTGCCCCAGGCAGAATGACAGTTGATAGCATTAACATAAATAGCACTTTTTTATTCGGTATCCGGAAGCGGGCAAAGCCATAAGCGACCAACGCGGAAGATAAAACAGCTCCAAACGTGGTGATACCAGCATATTTCACCGTATTACCTAACAATCTCGGGAAATTAATTGTATTCCAGGCTTTGGAAAAATTATTCCACTGCGGGTCAAATTCCCAGGAACGCTCCAATGACCGCCAGGCACCCTCCCAGACAATTAATCCCTCCTCTGCATTATCAGGATCAATAAACTGACTCTGCTGCCGGCCTTTGACAACTAATGCCAGATTTTTAATTTCACCATCAACCGGCACTTTATAAATATCATAGCTTTTGCCTTCATACTCAAATTGTTCTTCCGTTGCTGGCCACCAGGGTGCTCCAACTTTAGAGAACTGTCCATCCGTTTTCAAGGCAGTCACCATACCATAAACCATGGGAATTAGAAATAAAATTAAAATTCCAAGCGTTAAGGAGGTAACCAGAATAGCGGTGATACGATTACGTACTCTTCTCGGTAAAGGTTTGCGAACTTTTTTCATCTTTTCACTCATTATCTTTCCTCCGATGCATAATAAACCCAATATTTGGCAGACCCAAATAAAAGAATAGTTACGATGAGTGCAAAAATAAACATTAACCAGGCCAGGGTTGCTCCGTATCCCATATTAAAGAAAGTAAACGACTGTTTATAAAAATAAACCATGTAGAAGCGTGTCATTCCTTCAGGAGCACCGGTTCCCTGGTTCAGAACAAAAGGAGCCAGGAAGTATTGCAACACACCGATTACACCAAGAACCAATTGGTAGAAAATGACCGGTGTAATCATCGGAAAAGTTATGGAGAACAAACGCTGTAGCCAGCTGGCACCATCAATTTCAGCAGCTTCATACATTTCTGTAGGTACGCCTTGTAAGCCAGCAAGGAATATAATCATCGCATTCCCCACCCCCCAAAGACCAAACATAGTATACGCATAATAGACCAGCTTCGGGTCTGCTAACCAGCGTAATCCTTCTGTGCCCACTGCCTGAATACCAGTTACGCTTTGGATGAGTACATTGATCCATCCAGTTTGTTCATTCAAAACACCGTTCCATATCAAAACTGTGGCAACCACTGGAATCATAGAAGGCATATAAAAAAGGGTGCGATACAGTGTTTTTCCAATCACATTTTTTGAATTAAGAATAATCGACAACAAAAGCGCGAAACCCAGACCAATTGGTAATGATATAGCAGCAAAACGCATGGTCCTCATAAAGGATAAAAACACTTCTTTATCTACTGAAAGCGCACGTTGCCAGTTTTGAAAGCCAATAAAAGTTGCTTCATCTGGGACAGCCGGATTGAAGTTTAATAATGAAAAACCAAATGATGCCAACATGGGTAAGAAATAAAAAGCCAGAAAACCGATGATCCACGGACTCAGAAATAAAAACCCCCATTTTGCTTCATTTCTGAGAATTCTGCTGGTAACTTTTTTCGGTTTTACAGCGCGTCTCAATGCTATGCCATTCATAGTCATACCTCATTTATCTTTCAACCTGGATCATATGACCCAGGTTGAAAGTTAATCTATTTAGTTGTTAACTATTGAGCTGCATCAAAGATGGTTTGTAATGCATCCCTGAGCACTGCAATTTCGGCATCCACATCCAGATCAGGAGTATTAGCGAGGTAATTCCAGAATTCGTTGTAACGATCTGTGGTTTCCTGGAAGCTTGGCATCCATGATTCATGATTCGGATTATCTGCATATTCCATACTGGCCACAACCACGTCCCAGTTGATATCTTTTCCGGGGAAATTCGTTGCGGTGTAATCATCGAAATAGGTATCCTGTAAGGAAAGTCGGGCTGGCATACCACCATAAATGGTCAACAATTTAGGTGCAATCTCTTCGCTGAGCATGAAGGTTAACACTTCAAATGCAGCTTCCGGGTTTTTACTACCTTTGGGGATGCCAAATGTATCAGCATGCATCTTTGAGGTAATTTGACCATTATAGGAAGGGGTTGCCCCAAGATTCCAATCCCAGGGTACATCACCAAGAGCCCATGGAGCTACATACCACATGTGCATGTGAATCATGGCAAGGTTTCCAGAGGAGAATGCTCCACCAGGACCCTGAAGGAAATCAGCTCCACCATAAGGGCCATTGGGAATAAACCATGAATTCCACCAGCCATCATATGTCCATTTCCAGGCAGCCTGCCAGGCTTCGGGAATCTGAGCTGTTACACCGTCATCAGCCAACAATGATCCAGCACCAAAGAAGGTACCAATACCACGTGGGTCAGTCCACTGGTTCTGGAAACCAAATTGGACAATGCTGGTAGGATCAAAATCCGGGCTGGTAGCATCATTACCATTGCTATCAACGGTCAATACCATGGATACTTCTTTCAAAGTGTCCATATTCCATTCTGCTTCGCTGCCATCTGGCCAAACATACTTTTCACCGTAATTGGCAGGTGGGTAGTTGAGTCCTGCTTCATCAAACAGATCAAAGTTGTACATCATGAAGGATGGGAAGATACCAAAAGGAATTCCCAATTGGCCTTCTTCTTGTACCTGATAGAATTCAACCAATGCAGTATCGAAATCACTTAAGTCATAATTAGCTGTATCCATTAATGGTTGCAGATCCAACCAGGCTCCCTTGAAGCTATCACGACCACGAATACCAACGGGGCCGACAATATCCGGAGCATTTCCAGCGGCAATTTGTGTTGCAAGGGTATCATATGCTACATCGTTATCAATGATTTCAAGAACCAATTCAATTTTGTTCTGTGAAGCATTGAACTCATCCACAACAGCTTGTTGTGGTTCGAATGTTCCCTCGTCTGAACCTGCACCAAGGCCAACAAACCAGCGCACTTTTACCTTGTCAGCAGGGGCAGCTGGTTCTTCAGCCGCAGGAGCAGCTGGCTCTTCAGCCGCAGGTGCAGCTGGTTCTTCAGCAGCAGGGGCAGCTGGCTCTTCAAAGGCGGGTGCCGGTGTAGCAGGTGTACCACAAGCGGACAGCACCAAACTAAAAACCAGCACAAATACAAACAAAACTCCAAATTTCTTAAACATTTTTCTTTTCTCCTTTAAATTTGTTTTTAGATGTTCCAAAGTTTGGAAAAATCGACAATTTGTGAATAAGTTACCTCCTTTTTTTGATTTATTTTTGGGAACGATCCCAAATTCAGATAAAAAAACGAGCAGATTACATGAATTTATTTCATATTGATGAGGCTGTAGTGGGGTTTCAGTTGGACGGAGATTTTCTATTGAAAACAAAACTCTCTCTGATCCAGATTTCTGGTATCAATCCCAATCCAATAAAATCTAATTTGTAAAGTTCTAAAAATACCGTTAATGACGCTCTACTTCAATAAAACGTTGTTTAGCACCACATGAATCACGTATGATTAATTCCACATCCATAATTACCTGTTGGGCTTGCGCATCCTCATTCTCCAGTTTCTCAAGCAGCATTTCGACAGCTTTATAACCAAATTCCCGGACTGGTTGGTGAATTGTTGTTAACATTGGATTGGCAGAAACTGCTGGTGAGAGATCGTCAAACCCAATTATTCCTACATCTTCCGGAACCCGCAATCCCAAATCAGCCAATCCTCGGATAGCACCCCGCGCCATTTGATCAGATGCTACAAAAATAGCATCGACACCTTTTTGAATCAATGAAGGCACCACTTTGTAAGCACTCTCTTCCAAAAAATCTCCCATACACACCAGGTTTTCATCAAATCCAGGTGTCAATTCTTGCATAACCATTTGATATCCCAACAATCGATCTTTTCCAGCATTTGTATCCAGATCACCTGTGATATGTGCAATTTTCTGATAACCAAGATTTAATAAATGTTGGACTGCCAGTTTACCCCCTTTTATATTATCAACATCGATAAAAGAATGCCTGGGATCATCAGGACGACCTATGAAGACAAATGGAATATTCGAGTTCAGTATTTTTTTAGAAAAACTTTCCTGCAATTTGACTGATTGAACAACAAAACCATCCAACAACCCTTCCTGTGTCACCCTTTGACCTATATCTTTATCACTTCCCTCAATAAAGAGAGCAAGCGTTTTTTTGTAATCATTACAGGCACGCGCAATACCCTGGGTCAGCACCGGGAAGTAGGGATCACTGAAAAGTGTATCCATTGTTTGAGGTAGAACTAATCCGATAATATTTGAGCGTCGTGAACGTAAGGATCTTGCAGAAAGGTTGGGTTGAAAGCCGGTATCATGGATTATTCTTTGAACTCGTTCACGTACACCCTCACTCACATTGGGATGATCATTGATCACACGTGAAACAGTGGAGCGTGAGACACCAGCCATTTTTGCAATTTTAATTAGATTTAAACTTGTCATAGGTTTAAGGAAAAAAAAGGTTGTTGGGATCGATCCCAACATTAACAATATTATAGCGAGTCATTTATTCAGAGTCAATAGGCAATTTTTTTGAGCAGCTATTCCCTGGCCAAGAAATTCGCTACAATAGAATTATGCAAATCTCTCTCTCGGCGCGAAATACACCTGATTCAATTGCCGAAATTAATTCTGATGGTCAGCTCATCATGTCCATTCCTGGTGGCCGCAAAGGCAAGTACCGCTGGGCACAATTTGATGATTATCTGCACCGCTTACGACGAAATTTCGAATGGCAACCACCCTGTCGATTAACTTTGATTGCACGTTGCGATAACCCACAGCATGCTGGCACCTGGGGTTTTGGCTTCTGGAATGACCCATTTAACACCAATCTGGGTATCAGTGGCAGTGTCAGACGCTTACCGGCTTTACCCAATTGTGCCTGGTTTTTTTATGCATCTGAGCACAATTATCTTTCGTTTCATGACCATCTGCCAGCGCAAGGATTTCTGGCAGCAACCTTCTCCTCTCCTCGCATACCCCCATTATTGCTTGGGTTGGGTTTTCCATTCATTCCACTAATGTTAAACAAGCGTTTTGCAAAAATGGCAAGAAGCGTATTCGGACTTCTGATCAGACAGGATGCTTCACAGATACAAATGGACGTCACTGAATGGCATTCCTACCAGATCGATTGGGGTAAACACAGCGTGGTCTTCGCCATCGATGATCAAACCGTTCTGGAAACGGCAATCCACCCTTATGGCAGGCAGGGTCTTGTAATCTGGGTAGACAACCAGTACGCTGCATTTCCACCAGACGGAAAGTTGCTTTTTGGCACATTGGCTACTGATTTTTCCACCAGCCTGGAAATTAAAAACCTTTGGGTTTCATCAACCCACGATCCTATTTGAGTAAATAATTTCGAAATCTTTTTTATTTGCATTATCTGGAGAACGTGATAAAATACCACGCATTATGGTGAGCTTTTATACCCACTAATAACCAATCCCATCTAGATAAAACCCTACAACAATATTATTACGTTTAGGGGCATTTCAGGCAGCGCTTAAGCCAGGAGTGCCCCTTATTTTGTGTTAATCCAGACGATCAGCGCTGGATCGTTCTGTTTAATCGTTTTTTTTAATTAATCAGCCTATTTATTTTATTAGAGGATAAAAAATATGAATATCACATTAACCAATGGCAAAGTACTACCAATCGAAATGCATAAGATTAAAATCGTCCAACAAACCAGTTTGCCCAATGCCAGTAAGCGATTATCAGCCATTGAATCTGCCGGGTATAACACATTTCTTCTACGAAGCCGGGATGTTTTTCTCGATATGCTCACCGATAGTGGCACGAATGCCATGAGTGACAACCAGCTTGCCGCCATGATGAAGGCTGACGATGCTTATGCAGGCAGCGAAAGCTTTTTTCGTTTATCGGAATCTGTTCTGGAGATCCTTGGTTTCGCATTTGTAATTCCAGTCCACCAGGGTCGAGCAGCAGAACACCTGTTAGCCAAGACATTTGTCAATCCAGGGGATGTAGTCTTAATGAATTATCACTTCACCACATCCAAAGCAATGATTGACCTGGCAGGAGGTCGGGTTTTAGAGCTATTTACGGAAGATGCACTCGAAACTTTCAGTGAGAATCCATTTAAAGGAAACATAGACATACAAAAGCTGGAAAAATCAATCCAGGAGATCGGCGTGGAACAAATTCCATATATTCGAATGGAAGCCACCACCAACCTGATCGGCGGACAACCGTTTTCCATGCAGAATTTACGTGATGTAAAGGCCATAGCGGAGAAACATGGCATACCATTGGTGCTCGATGGCAGTTTGATCTCGGAAGAAGCATACTTCATCCAGAAGAGAGAACCTGAATTTGCTCATGCATCTATTCGCGAGATTATTCGAGAAATGATGAAAAACGTAGATATTTTTTATATGTCTGGTCGAAAAAGCACCATGGTTCGGGGAGGACTGATTGCTACGAATCATAAAAAGTTTTATGATCTCATCCTGCCCTGGCTACCGGTGTATGAAGGATTTGCCACCTATGGAGGTATGTCCACCAAAGAGGTTGAGGCGATGGCTGTTGGAATGAGCGAAATGACCGACCAGAGCGTTGCCAGTAGTTCGGTGGATTTCATTCAATATTTTGTTGCACGTTTAAAGGAAGATGGCATTCCCGTGG
>JAHYJK010000127.1 GCA_019429225.1 Anaerolineaceae bacterium | reverse complement strand
TTATTAGGCTTGCATATAAAACCAGCCAGTAGTGCACGAACCGATTTAACATTCTGGTTATCGGTATCATTACCCATCAGTGATGAAAATCAACAGTCTGTTTTTATCCCACGGGGTTTTCAGGTGCGTTCTGATGCCACATCTAATGATGAGGTGATTTTTTCCACTGATCGAAAACTTGAAATTTATCCACCGAAATTATTCCAGATACGCAAGTCATCTGAAGCGAATAAAAATTATTTTCCCAGACTTGGAATTGAAACATTTTATCCATTCGATCGTTATCATCCCAAAGAGGGTGACACTTTTTACCTGGGTTTTGATCAAATTAATGATTTAACTGGACATATTTTAAAATTCAATTTCACCTGTGAACCTACCGAGGCGGTGGGTATTCGTAGAGAGGATCCACCCTGGGTGTGGGAGTGTTCCCTGGGGGGTGGCCAGTGGCAGGAAGTTCCATTGAGTAAATTCCAGGGTGAAAAGGATACTACAGGTGGATTGAATAACCCGACTGGCAGTCTGGTACTTTACCTGCCATTAGAACTCAAACAGGATATTGTAAATGGGCAGGAAGGTTTCTGGGTGCGCTGCAGGATCGAACAGCGTAATCCTGGACAGGGCATGTATACTGAATCTCCACGCGTTTTGAAGGTCGAAGCCTACTCAATTGGTGCAACCGTACCTGCGACCCATGCAATTACAGTCGATCAGGAATTCGTTGGCAAGAGTTCTGGTGAGCCTGGCCAGGAATTTCAATTAGAACATTTTCCAGTGCTGGCGCTTCAGAAAGATGAGACTGTTTTGGTCGAAGAATTTCGTAATGGCGAATTGGTTCAGGTGCCATGGAATTATGTGGTTGATTTCTCGGTTTCCTCACGTTATGATCGGCATTTCACACTGGATGAAGCTTCAGGGATCGTCACTTTTGGTCCGTCTGTTCGACAACCAGATGGTTCGGTTGTTCAATACGGACGTATCCCCGAGAGTGGACGAAATCTTTACTTTAGCAGCTACCGCTTTGGTGGGGGGGCTATCGGAAATTTACCTGTGAACAATTTGCAATCTATGACATCTTCAATTGCATATGTTTCCCGTGTGACGAACATGGTGCGGGCAACAGGTGGCAGAGACCAGGAGAATTTGGATGAAGTAAAACTAAGAGCCCAACGCGAATTACAGGCACAAAAACGAGCTGTCACTGTACAGGATTATGAACAATTAACATTGGATTTTAGTCGAACAATATCAAGAGTGAAATGCGTAACCCCAAAAATGAATCAGGAAAGAGGTGATTTGGGAATTGTTGAACTTTTATTGGTTCCAGCAGTAAATGATTCATTGGCAGTGGGAGATGTATCCAGGCTGCATATCCGTGAGAATTTTATGAACGATTTGATGGTGTATTTGGATCGTTTTCGTCTTTTGACAACCCATGTCAAGGTAAAAGAGCCAGAATATGTTGGTATTCAGGTCAAAGCCAAAATAGTAGTTGATGATTATAGCAATCCCAGCCTTGTGACATCACGCGTCAACCATCATTTGCATAATTTCCTGAATCCAGTGGTGCCGCATCCGGAAAATGAGGAGGAAGATCATATTTTGGAACAAGGATGGACGGGTTGGCCGTTTGGTAAAAGTTTGTTTGTGGCAGAAATTTATTCCTTGATACAAAGAGTTCCGGGTGTAAAGTATGTGATTGATGTTGAAATATTTTCCCGTTCGGTAGAACCCAGAAATGAAAACCGTGACCCGGATGATAATCCGATACCTTCACTTGTGGAAGATAAAGTAATTTGGGTACCAGAAAATGCGCTTATTTGCTCGTTAGCGCATGAGGTTTCTGTTATGGCACTTTCGGATATCCAGAAAGAATAATTCAAGTGATGATAAACATGATAGATAATCAGGTGAATGAAATAGATGGTGAACTGAAAATGACAATTTTCCACGTCGCAGATTTTTACAATCGATATCCAGGAGAAGAAGTCAATCTACACACTATTGTTTCATTGGATGAAAACTTAAAAAGTGCAATTCTTTCAGTAGCCTTACCTGAAGGACTTGAATTGATAGATTTTTCTATCGTAGGGAAAAATATCCAGCTCGACTCTTATGTAAGGGATCTGACTGAAGGCCAAGTTATCGATTTTCATTTGGGCACGGGTACCAATTCTGGAGAGCAAATAGAGATTATTACCCGGGCTCGTGTCCTGAAAACAATAAGAATGGTTTATTTGGTAAGTATCGCAGAGTTATTAAATAAAAATGGTGAATTATTAGCCAGTGAAAGCCTGCGGTTGGCTGTTCATCCCTGGGGGGCTTACATCAATTATTTACCAGAAATTTATCATGGAAACGATTTTCTTGGTCGCTACCTGATGCTATTTGAAAGTTTTTGGAAGCCAATCAACCAGCAAATCAACCTGATCGATTTATACTTTGACCCGAATTTTACGCCAAGCGCATTCTTACCATGGCTTGCTTCCTGGCTTGGTGTTACGTGGGATGATTCCTTACCAGAAAATAGAAAACGGAAACTTTTACAATTAGCTGTTTCGTTATATCAGCGCAGAGGTACTCAATCAGCATTAAAGGATTATTTACAAGTCTATTCAGAAGGTGAAATAGAAATAATCGAACATCGATCACAAAACTTTATATTAGGACACGGAACAAAATTAGGCGCAGCCATTGCATTGGGAAACCAGAATTTACCGCATACATTCTCGGTAAATATTAATGTAGATGAGGAAGAGGTTAGGAGGATGGATTTTGACGATCCTTCACGAAATAAAGAAACATACATTCAAAAGCTGGAAGAAATTATTGAGCAACAAAAACCTGCTCATACAGCATTCAGCTTAAATCTGGATGTGAAGAAATCAAATAAAGCCACTAACAAAATTGGTCAGTAAGCAGGAAGGGTAATCAATGAGTAATGATAATTTATTAAACAATTTTCCCAAAAAGAGAATTAAACCTTACGATGGCATGTCGGTTACAGCGGATGTATGGAATCAGGCGCATGAATACCACAAACGAGTAAACCAGGCTCACAATCTATTCTTCCATGGAGCAGGCATATTAATAGGCCTGGAAGTGGTGGCGAGTGATCCACCAGATCGAATGGTCTTTATTTTGCCAGGTGTGGCTGTGGATTCCAACGGAAATGTAATTGTTCTTTCAGAACCAGTAGCTTATGATCTTGGTGATGAAGTTGAAGGTCCTTTGTATCTTACTATCATTCATAAAGAATCCTCACAAGGTGTGAAGAAAAATAGTGATGGAAGTACTCTTTCTTACATCCAGGATGAATTTTTAATTACGGCCCGCCAATCCTTACCTGAAAACCCTATGGTTGAATTGGCGAGATTTACACGTGAAAATCGCAAATCTCCAATCAATGACGCAACAGACTCAAAGACGCCAGGAATTAATGAAATTGATTTGCGATATCGCCGGAAAATTCAGATGCAAAGTGAGCAATTTCTGACTGCAGCTGTTATTTATCTTGGTGATCTAAAAAATCCTGTACACGGAAAGGGATTAATGCGCGTATCTGAGGAATTCCGTAGAAACAATCAGATTAATCTGGTTATTGATGACCACACCCAATTGGATCGGGGAATTTTAGGTTATTCATTTCTTTACCTGGTGGGAAAAGGAAAATTTCAATTAACCAAAACCCAGATTAAAGGTTTGCAAGGATACATAAATTTAGGTGGATTTCTTTTCATGGAGAGTTGTGATTCGATTGCGGAAGAATCATTTAAAAATATGATGAATGAAATTGAGTTACCTGTAAGCACTGCTTTAGAAAATCCTCACTCATTGCTAAATTCACCAAATTTTTTTATTGCACCTCCCAGTGGTTATGAGGAGGAGGGAAAATTATTTTTGAGCGTTGGTGGAATATTGAGCACGTACAATTATGGGCAATTATGGGCAGGTGAAGGGAAGGAACGAATCCCCACACGAGAAGAATTAAGGTCAGCCTCAGAAATCGCTGAAAATTTGATCCATTTTATTATTGATGAAAAGCACAAGGAAAAGTAAGTGCTCACTAACAGGTTTTACATCTGGAGAAAACTATGACAAATTATGGCACGATACAGGTTGTTGATAGAAAAGGTTGGTCCAAATCTTTTCCCCTCGAGAAAGCTTTGACAATGATAGGGAGTGCGCCATTTAATGACATAGTACTCTCTGAAGCACATGGAAGTGGAGTTGCGGCAGTCCATCTTCAACTCATCAGTACTCAAACTGCAAAGCGTGGGTTTCGATTAATCAATTTGGTAAATGAACCATTATTACTAACGCTCAGTAATGCAAGAGGTTCTCTGGAACTCCAGGCAAAAGGATCACGGGAACTTGAAGATGGAGATTTCGTTCAGTTAGGTGATTTTAGAATAACTTTCTATTTACAAACCGAAAATGGATTTTCCATAGAAAAATCCAGCGAAAATATTGGTGTTAAATTGGAGATGCCCGGGGTAATACTCAGGCAGGGGAGTAAATTGACTGGTCTTTTGACTCTCAAGAATTTTGGTACAGAAAAACGTAGCCAATTTGAAATCGATCTGGAGGGACTCCCTGCAGATTGTTATCAGGTCGACCCAGCACCATTGTTATATCCAGGAGGAGAGGAGAAGCTTCAAATTCGATTTTTCCATCTTGGTAATCGCCCAAATGCTGGAGAATCCCCAATCCAAATTCATGTAACAGCTGTAGATGCCTATCCAAAGGAAAAAGTAATCCTTCCGGTTGTTCTCGATATCGAGCCAGTTTATCAATATTCATTAGGGGTTTTTGATTCTTTGGAAGCTATTCTAGAAAAAAATACAATTAATAATAGATCAATAATTTTGGAAAATATGGATCAAAGATCAACACCTTATCTTGAATCTATTGAGCGAAATGATGACGCTGCAATGAAAAGTGCAATTGCAAATGAAATCTCTACCAAAGAGAATTCAGAACAAGGTCAAATAAAACTGAACGAATCCCCAACACAAAAAGATGAGGAATCTGAAGTTGATTGGTGGGCTGATAATTTGAACTCAGTTCCAAAAGCGACGATGAATGATCCTTTAGCGGGATTGAAGCGCTCATCAAAACCAAAGTTGTCCGTTGAAAAATCGAAAATTCAGGTGTTGAAAGCTGAAAATGATATTCAAACTGAAGTGAACGAAATTCAGGAATCCGAGTGATAACGGGAAGATAAAATGATAAATCAATTACTTGAAAATTTTTTTAACACTATTCCAAACACTGTGTCTATCTTAATCGTTTTGGGACTGGCTATTATTACTTTATTTCTCTCTATTCTATTTTCTTTCCTGTTAATTCGATCGATTTTAAGAATTCAATGGAAGTCACAAACTGTAAAAAAATTCCTTAGGATTAAAAATGAAGGTAATGTATTAGAAAATTATTTCATCAAAATCATCATTCCTCTGGAAGATCTCAAATTTGAATGTTTTCTGGACGGTAACCGATTACCGGATGCTCCTCCAGTGAAGGTGGCGAAAGCGGCTACAACCAGTGAAGATAATAAGCGATTTACTCCTTCTTATGCGGCACATAATTCTTCTAAATCTAGTTCAGTCTCAAAGACTGCGGTTCCTGATCAGAATGATAAAAAGAAATTGGCAGATTCTGTTGATGCATTACAGAAAAAATCCAAAAAGGGAACATCGTTTATCAGATTGGTTTCAGGAATAATTGGAACCCTGGGTAGTTTACTGCCTGGTTCGGTTGGCCGATCCTTAAAACAAAAATCTACTGAAATGCAAAAATCAATGCAAGCTGTTGACAATAAAATGCAAATGCCCGAACAAAAGTTAAAATCCATGGATCATCTAAAAGGACAGGTGGGTCAATTAGATCCAGGTGCTAAGGATTCAAAGCCTGCATCAAATCAATCTGTGTCAGCTTCTCCGAATGATGATATTAAAGGTTCAACGCCATCTCACATAGCTGAGTTTAATGAAAAGAATTCATCTGAAGAACATTCAGTGATTTCAACAGGTTATTTGCAGACTCCACCTTTAGCTCCGGATCAAGATCATATTTTGAAAGTATTGCTAGATCCTCTTCATCATTATCGAAGTGGTGAATATTCACTGGAAGTTCTTGTTCGCCAAGGTCATCCGGAAAAAGCATTTACAGACTTGTCAGAGAAAAAGGAATTGGGGAAAGTTTTTATCAAAGGACTTTCGCCCATATTTTGGGTCTTATCATTCTTAATGGTTCTATGTGTGGTTGTGATCAATGCAACCTGGGCTGTATTATTGATCAATTGGATGGCAAATTTTGTTTTATAGTAAGGATTCACAGGAGTAATAATGACTGTTATTAACACCCCAAACCAAACCATGAATATTCACGATTTGAATCCTGAAAAAGGAATTATTAATATTGGTAGTCATCCGGAAAATGATGTTGTTGTTCAGGATCCGCGTGTGATGCCATTCCATATGATGGTAGATTTGAGACAGAAGCCATATCTTGTGATTGGGCTGGATCCAAATGCAGAAATATCAATTGACGGCATGAAAATAGCTGAAAATGAATCTGTAGAGGTAATGGATATCAATCAGGTGAGTTTTTGTGGTTATACCCTGACTTCAACTTCCAAAAATGGAAGCGATGCTTTGAATCAAATTGCTGTTATTGCTCCTGAAAATAGCCATGATTATCACACAAATCCATCTATTTCTGAAACGCAATATATTCCTTTACCTACAGCGAGATTACCGATAAAGGAATCGGTTTCATCCACAGAATTACAATCTTTTGTTCCTACCAGCGATGTGATACTGGTGGAACCACATGAACAAAAACTTACAATTAATGTGGAACAAACTGCCATATTTCCATTTACCATCATTAATGGGGGATCAATTGTGGCTTCCTTCGAATTGAAGGTGGAAGGCGTTCCTTCTGAATGGGTAAAGGTTGTACCTGAAAGAGTGAATCTGAATGAAGGGGGGAGAGGTAGAATTGAAGTTCATATTACTCCTCCACGAAATCCTGATAGTCAAGCCGGGGATTATTCGGTCTTGGTAAAAGTTGGTTCTTATAACTATCCAGGTCAATTCACAGGTGTAAGAGTTGATTTAACCATAAATCCATATTATGAATTTGCTGTTGGGAATCTTTCTCCTCGAACAAAGAGTGTTTCCTGGGGAAAAAATACAGCAATAGCCCAATTTCCAATCACCAATCAGGGTAATTCCACAACGAATTACCTGGTCATGGCTCAGGACGATGAAAATGGATGTAAATTTGAATTTCAGGTTCAGGATGATGTCAGTCTTGTCAAACAGGCAGAAATAGCCTTAAAACCTGGAGAAGTCCGTGATCTCCCTGTTCGTATATCGCCAAATAAACGGCATCTGGTGCGTCTGAGATCAAAAC
This sequence comes from Anaerolineaceae bacterium, assembly GCA_019429225.1. Lineage (GTDB taxonomy): Bacteria > Chloroflexota > Anaerolineae > Anaerolineales > Anaerolineaceae > UBA6170. The sequence continues at coordinate 3,160 of JAHYJK010000127.1, read as the reverse complement.
AACATCAGTACTCCGTCACAACACAATCGTTAAACGAAAATGCAGCATCCCGCATTGTATCTGGCACAGTGGTCAGCAGACCGTTATTTGGTTTGTTCAGCATTTTAATAGCATTAGCAATTTTACTGATAAGCGCTTTCTTTATCTTAAGACCAAGAATAATTGATTTTAATGTGGTTGAAGACGTTATTGCGCTTGGAGAACCAGCTATCCTTAACTGGAAGGTAACGCCTTTTACATCAAATCTTCGTATTGAAGGGGTTAGTGAGGAGATATCTGGTTCACAAAATCAAGTGGAAGTAATCCCTACAAATACTGCGGAAACCTACACGCTGGTAGCTGGAAACTGGCTTTCACGTCTATTGCGCATGGATGATGTACGTAGCAAGCCTATTACTGTATTGGCTATACCACCATCGCCACAAATTTCAACATTTTTTGTCGATAAGACCCGGATTTTTGAGGGAGATGATATCACCATCAAGTGGTCCGTAACGGATGTTGAAGAGACATTTCTAACCGTCGATGGGGTTCGGAGTGCATTAAGTCCGGATGAGTTTAATTCTGAACGCACTGTTACACTGCGGAATGATTCTCTGGTTGTTTTAGAGGCAAAAAATGATTCTGGTTCTCAATTTCAAAGCGAATTTATTCATGCTCAAAAACCGACCATTGTGATTGAGGAATTTACTTTATCTGACACGACCATTATTCGAGGTGAATCAGTCACTATTAAATGGAAGGTCTCTGGCATAGGTGCGGAAAATGTCATGATCGCTCCTTTTGAAGAAGTGTATCCACTGGAAGGAGAACTCACCTTTTTCCCGGAAGCTTCCATGGAGTTTGTCTTAACAGTCAAGAATCGGGATCTGGAACAAATCAAATTACTACCGGTGGGTGTAATGGAACCTGGGGCAGAACCACAACCTCCGACTGTTGAATTCTTCAAAGTAGCACCGGAAGAGATTGTTGGTAGTGGTGCTGTTGAGTTTTCATGGTCGGTTTCTGGAATATCCGATCGGATCGAAATCTCGAGCATAGATGGGGTTGTGCTGGCAGGCTTGCCAGCCCAGGGATTTATGTCCTTTAATGTAAGCAAAACCACTTCTTATGTATTAACTGCTTTCAATGGAGATCTTTCCTCCGCAGCAATATTAGAGGTTAAAGTAAATGAGACCAAAAATAATGCAATCATAGAAATTGACAAAATTCTTCCCTCAACTGCGATAAACCGTGGAGATTCTGTAATGGTTTATTATAGTGTTTACCCGGCGACCAAAGAAAATGTAAAAGTTGATTCTGAAGCAATGGGCTGGCCTGAAATCAGCGGCTCGGTGGTGGTTACGGATGGGTTTGATACCTGTGAACCAGTGGATTTACCCGTGCATGCTTGTAGTCTGACTTTAAATACCAGTGAAAATAACAAGCAAATTTATGCTACCTACAGCGGAGATGATAACTATGTCCGCAGGACATCAGATCCCTATCCACTAGGATTGGATGTAGTAGGAGCATCAGCGAAATTTACAAGTTTTGCTTATTCCGTCTCTCCCATTGTTGTCGGCCAACAAACGACTGTATCGTTCCAGATTGCTCCAGAAGATCCTGCAGCAACGATTCCAATATCAGGAAAAGTAAAAGTTTTAAATAATGATGCGACACTCTGTATTGCTTCTTTGTCTGCAGCGATTGACAATCCTATGGCAGCCAAGGGAGAGTGCTTATTAACATTCACACAAACAGCAACCGAGTATCTGACTTTGGTTTATGAAGGAAATGACATCTATGACGGAAAAACCATCAGCATGCCTGTTCTGGAAGTAAAGCAGGCTAATACACAAACAATTTTGACGTCTAAATGGTCAACGATAACGGTTGTTGGAGAGCCAATTCTTGTTGATTTTGCGGTTGGCGCATTGGCACCTGGAACAGGTACTCCTACTGGTCAGGTAACTGTAATGAACAAAAACAATCCTCTTGAAAAGTGTACAGCAACTCTCAATTCAACCGGCAAAGGTCAATGCAGCCTTCTTTTGACCCAAACAGGAACCATAGAAATTATTGGTGAATATGCTGGAGATGATAATTTTATAACCAGTAATTCTATAAGTTATTACCATCCAGTTAGCAAAGCGTCAACCACCACCACAATATCATCTTTCACCCCAACAACGACCTCAGTTGGTCAACAGGTATTGGTTAAGTACCAGGTAAAAGTTGGTGCACCTGGCAGTGGAGTTCCAACAGGGAATGTCACTATTAACGCTGGAAATGGAAATACGTGCACAGGAACAATTAACGCGACGGGATTGGGTGAATGTGCTGTATTACTGACCAAAACAGGTGTTCAATCCGTATCGGCTACTTATGCTGGAGATGCTTCATTCATTGGTAGCATTGGATCTGGTTACTCTTACACAGTATCAATCGCAGCAACTAGGACGATTGTGTCCACTCCGGAACCAAGTCCTTCAGCCATCAGCGACCTGGTGAAAGTAAGTTTTACAGTCAGTTTATCGCAAACAAGTCTGATAAAACCAAATGGGACAGTCAGGGTTGAAGCAAGTACCGGCGAAAATTGTCTTGCTACTGTCACTGAAGGAACAGGTTTTTGTAACCTGGCTTTTGCTACAGAAGGTACTCGAACAATTAAGGTTTTATTCCTGGGAACCAGCGATTATGCTGCGAGTGAATCAACCAGTATTACACACATTGTTGTTCGAGAATCTAAAACTTCGATAACTTCAACGACGCTGAATCCTGTAGTAGATCAGTCGGCAAAAATTGATTTTTCAGTCGTTGCTGTCACGGGAGGTGGGGGAACACCGACGGGTGATGTAACTGTTAATTCGGATACAGGAGAGACTTGTTCAGGCGCCCTGACGAATGGGAGTGGTAGCTGTTACATAACTTTTACAAAATCTGGTACTAAAAATCTTACAGCTATCTATCAAGGTAATACTGAGTATAAAACCAGTACTTCAGCAATCTATTCGATCTCGGTCGCAAAGGCAAGTACAACCACCGAGATCACAAGTGATTTATCAGCGACAAAACAAGTTGGAGAATCCATTAATGTTGCAGTAAAGGTGACTGCAAACATTTCAGCAACACCGACAGGAAGTGTCACAATCAGTATTGTGGGAAGTACGGTTTCAAG
>JAHYJK010000126.1 GCA_019429225.1 Anaerolineaceae bacterium | reverse complement strand
TTGCACTCGTTCCTGACACCTGGTTTCTCAATCACAGGTGCAATGCACTTTTGCATTAAGGATATTCAAACTACTTGTTCCACTCCTGATAAATTTATTTTCCCCAAGTGCAATGCACCAAACACCTTAAACACTTGACTCTTTCTATACCGAACGGTATACTATCTCTTATGAACGACAACCGACTCATCATCCTGCAAACCGCCTGCCAACTCTTCTCCCAACTGGGATATGACGCCGTCGGTGTTCAGGAAGTCATTGAGAAAGCCGGCTTCACCAAACCCACCCTTTACCATTATTTTGGCTCTAAACAAGGTTTATTAGACGCCGTTCTGGAACACTACCTGACACCCTTCGACGAACAATTGACCGGTACATTACATTATCAGGGAGATATTCAGACCAGCCTGCGCAATATTTTCAATTTATATCTCGATTTCGCTCATCATAACACCCGCTTTTTTCGTCTGTGGATGTCAATCCGGCTTTCCCCCATCCAGAGTACCACGTATCAAGCAATCCTGCCTTACATCCAAAAACACCAAACTGCGCTTTTGCATTTCTTTCAACAGGTTTCTCAACAACACGGCAATCTGCACGGGCGAGAGCTATTATTAGCAACTTCCTTTCAGGGATTACTCTTCTCGTATGCATCCATGGTCCTGCAGGGAGAGTTGGAAATCAACCAACAGCGTGTCAATCAGGCTGTTCATCAATTCATGCATGGGATTTTCTCATAATCCTGGCTATAAAAATTTTTTTATAAGGAGACTATACCGTTCGGTATAAAATCAAATGAATAACATACCCCAATGGATACCATCCACTTTTATTTATCATCTTTATCCGCTCGGGCAAACAGCTGCCCCATGGGAAAACCATTTCAACCAACCGCCTGAAGATCGCATTGCCCAGCTTTACCCCTGGTTGGATCACCTGCAGTGGCTGGGCATCAATACCCTCTTTCTGGGACCCGTCCTGCAATCCAGCACGCATGGCTATGATCTCGCTGACTATTTCCAGATTGATCGCCGGCTCGGCACTAACCAATCCTTTCAGATATTTGCCAATGAAGTCCATCGCAGAGGGATGCGCCTGATCCTGGATGCGGTCTTTAATCACAGTGGACGTGATTTCTTCGCCTTTCGCGATCTTCAGCAAAATGGAAAGCAATCTCAGTACAAGGATTGGTATGAAGGTGTACGCTTCGATCAATCCAGTCCGATGGGTGACCCCTTCGACTATCAGACCTGGGCGGGACATTACACGCTGCCAAAATTTAACCTCGCAAACCAATCTGTGCGAACGTATTTGTTCCAGGCCGTCCGCTGCTGGATCGACGAATGGAACATCGATGGCTTACGACTGGACGCTGCTGATCATGTGCGTCTCGATTTCTGGCAGGAATTGCGCCAGGTAACCACTTCGATGCGCCCTGATTTCTGGTTGATGGGTGAGGTTGTACATGGGCAATACCAAGAATGGGCTAATCCCCAGCAATTGCACAGTGTCACCAACTACGAAGCTTACAAAGGTCTCTACTCCAGCCTGAATGATGCCAACTACTTTGAGATCGCTCACACCCTCCAGCGACAATTTGCTGAAAATGGCATCTATCGAGATTTGATGCTCTACAATTTTGTGGATAATCACGATGTGAACCGGGTCGCCAGTCAGTTAAGAAATAGGAACCATCTCTATCCGCTATATGCTTTATTATTCAGCATGCCTGGTATTCCTTCTATTTATTATGGCAGTGAATGGGGTATTTCTGGGCAACGCAACGCTTATAGTGATCAGGTATTGCGACCGGTATTAAACCTGCAGCAGTTGATCCAGGATGCACCTGAAGCAAATCTACCCGCCAGTATTCAAAAACTTTCTCAATTCCGTGCAAACACTCCTGCCCTGCAAACAGGCAGTTACCGCCAGGAATATGTCAGTGCACAACAATTTGCCTTCTGGCGGGAAACGGATAAGCAAAAAGTGTTGGTGGTCTTGAATTCAGCATCTGAAGTTGTTACGTTATCCGGAATTCGAATTCCTGACTCTCTGACATTAAAAAGCGTCTTCAAAAATCAATCAGATTTTCAACTTGATCATAACCAATTGGAAGTAAGTATTCCCGCATATTGGGTTTCGATTTTTGTATTTGAGTAAAGGATGCGGATTTATCCGTAAATTAACATCAGAACGATATACGCTACCACTATGATGAGAAGTAAAGCAAACAGGGAATAGATCACCGTTTGCATCTTCTGTTTCTGGTTCGCTTTTCTGACGGCCAGCGCATCCTGAATAATCTCATCGAGAGCATATTTACTTAATTGCATTTCCTCTGACAACTGTTTTTGTACATATTCCGGAGATTTACCTTCAAGAATTAAGCTGCGGGCTTTTCGGACAGCCTGCGCCCGTAGCGGATTTGCCGTTGGAATATTGACTGTTTTCCGCGGTTCCTGGCGATCTATCCCGTTTTGATTGCTCATCATGCGATAATCATGCAGTGCTTTCCCAATCTGAGCTCTTGATAACCATAATCCAACCAGATTATTCGGGAAGTTGATCGGGGTTTCTACAAACATCAAATGATCACTACTGGGTGCAGCTTTAAATTTCACTCCGCAAACAGGACACATCATGAAGCTCTCATTCATTTCAGATTCCTGAACCTGAAGAAATTCTGTCTGACAAATCGGGCAGCGTGAGTTTTTGTTGATTTCGATTACAGTCTGTGTTGTGGAAGAATTCATCATGAAATAAATACCCCTGGTATTAATATTATTATAGGAAAAAAATGTTTATTAAAGATTTAAAAACGGTTATGATTTGGTTACAATTTTTTAAAACCAAACCCTAACCAGTCGAACTGGATCAACCTGCCATATAAGCAATTGAAATGGTACCCGGTCCAACATGTGCCCCCACCACAGGGCTGACATGTGAGAGAATCGCTTCCTCTGCCCCCAGGCTTTCCTTCAACTCAGCCAACAGGCTTTGGGCTGCTTCATGTTCCAGGGCATGGAACACTGAAATATGCAGGGGTTTGCGTCCGGCAATCCCTTTTTCCACCAACGCCACCATCCTTTTAATCGCTTTCTTCTTGGAGATGACACTTTCTACCAACTCGATCTTGCCATCGCGGATTTCCAGTACTGGTTTGATATTCAAAGCAGTGCCTACCAGACGTTTGGCGCTATTGATCCGCCCACCGGCTGCCAGATATTTCAACGTGTCAACCGTGAAATACACACCGATTTTCGGGTAGGCTGCTTCAGCAATCTTTTTACACTCCGCCAGACTTGCACCAGCTTTAGCTGCTCTGGCAGCTGCCAGAACCTGAAAACCCAGTGCCATGGAAACAAGCTTTGTATCCATTACTTCCACGGGTTTACCTTCAAAAGATTTCAATGCCTGCATGGCAGAATCGTATGAACTTGATATACCTTTGGAGATACCAAGATTGAGCACTTCATATCCATCATCCAACAATCTCTGGAACATCTCCTCAAATTGGTGAACGGTTACCTGGCTGGTTTTGGGTAAACTCTCGCTTTTTGACAGGCGCATGTAAAACTCATCCGGTGTAATATCAACACCATCCCTGAATTCTTTTCCCTCCCATATCAGTGTCAGGGGTAATACCTCAATCGGATACTCTGCCACAATCTCTTTGGGAAGATAAGCGCTGCTATCTGTCACAATGATTACTTTTGCCATTAGAACACCCTCCAGGAAATTATTGTACAAGTATAACCGATTAAGGCATGTAGCTTGAAAAATTTGGTTAATGAATTACACGAAATTATTATTCTGGATAAAGTTGAGGATTATAAAAAGGAACAAAAGCCAAAATCAGCGCATGTTCGTATAAACCACTACGATCGATCAGATTATTGGTTAATAATCCAATGGCTCCATTCTTCTGTTTGGAATTCTGCTGCCCAAATATAATATCATCAGCTTCTCCCAACTCTATCCCCTCTCGTACCAATTCGGTGATACCAGGTGGTAAATAGAAACTCCCTGACCGCGCTTTGCCCATATGCTGGCCATTATCAATCACAACCCAGGCAAACGCCATCATTTCTCCCTTTTCATCGAAATCCACACCACCCTCAATTCCTACCCAAAATTCTGCGTCTGGATAATTATCACGGATCGCTTTCACCCGATTGCAAGCTCCCAACCTGGTTTCAGCATCACTCATAGGCTGATTACTAACGCCGGAGGGAACTTCCATTGTTAGCCACTCAAATGTGGTATCTGGAAGTAATTTGAAAAATGCATTTTTTGCAGCATTTAATTTTACAGGGTTTGTAGAAGCTATCACAATCCGTTTTTCCATCCGATAAATCCCTTTAAATCAGTTATCTTAAATTTATTGATTTTATTATAGATTTTTACGCTTGATTCTCATATTAATTTAATATTAAGATATTATGATAAATATTGTCTGATTAGTTTGATTAATTTGACTTTATTCGAAAAAAAGATTATAAATATATTGTACATTGAATTAGGAAATGAAAAAATTTCAATCGCTGACTCCAGAACTTCGGTTCTGATCAAAATCTAAAGGAGCAGAAAATGACCACTATTAACGATTTTTCCGACGAACCCCGTTATACCATTAAATCCGTGAGTGTCCAAACAGGAATTCGACCGGTAACCTTACGTGCGTGGGAACGCCGGCATGAATTACTCAGCCCTCACCGTTCCGATAACCGCTACCGCTTATATTCAGAACGTGATATCGCCATTCTACGATGGATTAAATCCCGTGTGGATGAAGGCATCTCCATCAGCAATGCAGTGCTGGAATTACGCCAGATGACCCGCAATGGGGTCTGGCCGGATGCCGTTCCTTCCGCACCAACCCGTACATTGGTTGCCCCCAAAGCAACCCCGGAGACTTACACACATTGGCTGTACGAATCTTTGATAAAACATGATGAAGAACGCTCAAGTGATATCCTTCGAGAATTACATGCCAGCTTTGATCTGATGACGATTTTCAATCGTATCATTGCACCAACTCTGATGGCCATTGGTGAGGCCTGGTATCGTGGTGAAATCCGCATCACAACCGAACATTATGCCTCTAATTTTCTAAGGGCTCGGTTGATGTCACTGTTGCAAGCATATCCATCACGCCGTAATGCTCCCTATGTTCAATTGGGCTGTGCACCAACGGAACAACATGAATTGGGTAGTTTGATGATGGCCGTATTACTGCGTAGCGAGGGCTATCGTGTTGAATATTTAGGCCCAGATTTACCAGTCGATGATCTGGTGGATTATGCAAGTTATGAATTTCCCGATTTAATCGTTCTGACCGCATCCTCAGACCTGGCAGCCTTTGAAATGCGCCGCTTGAAAGAAAAATTGGATCAGATTGACCCGGCACCCGCACTGGCTTACGCTGGCAGCGCATTTGATAATAATCAGAAGGTCAGAGACATGGTTCCTGGCCATTACATTGGCAGATCTTTTGAAGAGGGGTTGGAAACAATCAAAGATCTCCTGAAAGAAAAAGAACTCGCCTGATACCTGGCACGCTCCTTTTAAATAGCACAAGGTTTGTCAAAAGATTAGACAAACCTTGTGCGTTTTTTGATTAATCCAGTATAAATAGGTTTAATTATTTGAATTAATTACAGGACATATTTATGCAAAACGATCAGAAAAATGGAACCGCTTCCGAAAAGGATTCTTTACCAATTTATAATATTAAGGCTGTTTCCGGCATGTTGGATCTGCTTCCCGTTACCTTACGCGCCTGGGAAAGGCGTTATGGATTGCCCACTCCCCACCGTGGAGAACAAGGGTATCGCTTATATTCCCCCTATGATGTTCGCCTTCTACGCTGGCTGAAACAACAAAATGATACAGGAATGAGTATCGGTCAGGCGGTTAAATATCTAAATGAGTTGCGCAACAATGGCAAAGACCCTGCCAGGGAAATGGTGCAGGAACAGGAAAAAACGGATGAGGCGGTTAATCAGGTTTCATTGGAAATTCTTTCCAGACATTTCCAACAATATTTAATGAATTATCAGAACGAAAATGCTTCAGAAATCTTACGGCGTGCTTTTTCGATATACAACGTTGATCAGGTGCTATCGGAAGTCGTTCAGGCTACTCTCGTTCGCATAGGAGACGCCTGGCATCACGGAGAAATTCCGATTGCCGTGGAGCATTTTGCCACCCAATTTTGTGAACAACACCTGATGGGTATGTTTTATTCTTCGTCAGTTCCAACCCGTGAAGGTACGATATTTGCAGCCTGTGCACCAGGAGAAATGCATCAAGTTGGTATCCTCAGCCTGGTGGTGATGCTAAGGTGGCGTGGATGGGATGTTAAATACTTTGGTCAGAATTTAAGTTTAGAACGAATTCAGGAAACCTTAAATGTTATTAAACCAAATACGATACTCTTTACAGCCACAACCAAAGAAAGTGCTCTGGCTTTAAAACCATTAAATTTAATTTTAGAAAAATATCCTTTTGAACAACCTCTTGTTTTTCTGGGAGGATTAGCTTTTCAAAACTTCCCAGAATTGACCAGTCAAATGCCAGGAGAAATATTAAATTTATCTCCCAGTAAGAATATCGACTTAATTGAGAAACAAATATACAGAAAGCTTGCCAACCAGAAAGAATAGGGAGAATATTATTTCTTAAAAAGTACCAATTTATTCTTTAATAGCCAGGGAAGTTTTAGCGGTGATAAAGCCAAAAAAAACACCCATGGTTATTTATGAGATACAGAAGAAGGATTTCATGACAGACAAAAAACGTTTATTTTCAATTTTCTTAGTTGTGTTTATCGATCTGCTTGGTTTTAGCATCATCTTGCCATTGTTGCCATTTTATGCAGAAACTTTTGGTGCATCTGCAACACTGGTAGGCTTATTAGTCGCTATCTATGCAGCTGGGCAAATGATCAGTGCTCCGCTTTTGGGTCGCTTGTCCGACCGCTATGGCCGCAGACCTTTCCTGATCGTCAGTATCCTGGGAGGAGCCATCAGCTTTTTCATATTGGGATTCGCCTCAAATCTCACCATGTTATTTATTGCCCGTCTTGTCGCTGGTTTGACTGCGGGAAACATCAGTGTAGCCCAGGCATACATCACAGATATAACAGATGCAAAAAACCGATCTCGTGGACTGGGTCTGATCGGAGCTGCATTTGGACTTGGATTTATAATCGGCCCCGCTTTGGGTGGGATTCTAAGTCAGTGGGGTTATTCAATTCCAGCTTTTCTTGCGGCTGGTATTGCTACTATAAATTTGATCGTTGTGATAGCATGGCTGCCCGAATCATTGACAGAAGAACGAAAAAAAGAAATCTCACTGCAGAAAAAACCGCCGATCTCCATTAATTCTTTACTAACAACTTTAAAAAAGCCCGTAATAGGACCTCTCTTGCACACGCGTGTTTTTTATGGATTTGCCTTTGCGTTATTTCAATCCATTTTCGCTCTATATGGCGAATATCGCTTTGGTTTAAACGCACAAAATATCGGATATATCCTTACATACATAGGAATCCTATCGGTAATTACCCAGGGATTTCTCGTAGGAAAAATTTCTGATCGTTTTCCGGATCAAAAAATTATTTTTGTTTCAACAACGCTCATTGCATTCAGCTTTCTTGGCTGGGCATTCGCTCCAAGCCTTGTATTCTTGCTCATTATCCTTTTACCCATCGCCATGAGTGCTGGTATTTTAAATACAATCATCAATTCTGCGCTGACCAAGGCGGTTCCTCCGGTGGAGTTTGGTGGTATTTTAGGTCTTTCTGCGTCTTTAGAAAGTGCAACCCGGGTAATAGCTCCAACATTGGGTGGGTTTCTTCTGGAGAGGTTTGGAACTTCAGCCCCAGGTTTGCTGGCAGGTATCATATTATTATGGTTATCCACTTATGTTTTCAGATTCATTTCTAGTCCTAAAATGATAACCAGTATTAATCCTGTAAAAGTATAAGCTTTAATTTTCAGTCTTATTACTCCGTTATTGTTTTTAATATTGGATAAGTTCGTATTTAACCAGGAAGAAAACAAGGTATTATATTAATAATGAGTGTTATTAATGTTTAGTAGGATTTTCGAATCTGTCTTAAAAGTCGCTGTAATCGGTGGAGGACCAGCTGGCATGATGGCAGCTGAATTTCTATCCGGGCAGGGCTACTCAGTTGACCTTTATGACGCCAAACCTGCTGTCTTACGGAAACTCCTGGTGGCGGGTAAAGGCGGATTAAATCTTTCCCGGGACGAAGATTTTGATAAATTCCTCTTTCGTTATGGCAACCGTATTAAAGAATTGGAACCATTTTTACGCGCGTTCGGTCCAACAGAATTACGAACCTGGGTGCAGAATTTGGGTTTTGAGACCTTTGTAGGCAGTTCAGGCAAAATCTTTCCCAGTAATATGCAGGCTGTTTCCATAAGACTTGCCTGGATTCAACGTTTAAAACAACAGGGTGTCAGGTTTCATTTAAACCAGCGTTGGCTGGGTTGGGATCAGGAAAAAAATCTGGTTTTTCAGTCAAAATTTGAAAATGTGATTACCCATCCCAATGCAGCAATTCTTGCCTTAGGTGGAGCCAGTTGGCCATCAACTGGCAGCGATGGCACTTGGGCTACTTCGCTCCAACAAATTGGCGTTGAGGTCGCACCTTTTAAGCCAGCCAATTGCGGCTTTGATGTAAAGTGGTCTTATTATTTTCGTGATCGTTTCCAGGGAACACCGCTCAAGTCTGTGGCGATTCACTTTCAGCCAACTTCGGGAGAGCCCTTACACCAAAGGGGAGAATTTGTAATCACCCATTATGGTGTGGAAGGAAGTTTGATTTACACGTTTTCTGCAGCCATACGTGATGAGATCCTGGAAAATGGGCAGGCAATTATTTACCTGGACCTGGCACCTGATTGGACCATTGAACAACTTGAAACCAGGTTATCACGCCCACGCGGATCACGCTCCATTTCATCCCATATCGAAAAAAGCATAGGCATCCATGGCGTCAAAGCAAACTTGTTGTGGGAATATCTTCCCCGATCTGTTTTCAATGATCCCACACACTTAGCTGCGGCCATCAAAGCATTAGCTGTTCCTCTGGTAGCGCCTCGTCCCATTGAAGAAGCGATCAGCACGGCTGGTGGGGTACGCTTCGAGGGTCTGGATGATCATCTCATGTTAAAAAAAATACCCGGTGTCTTTTGCGCTGGAGAGATGCTGGATTGGGAGGCTCCGACAGGAGGATATTTGCTGACAGCTTGTTTTTCAACCGGTTTGGCTGCCGCACATGGGGTAATTAATTGGTCGAGAAAAAAAGATTCATAAAACAAATTTTTGAATCTCAATACCTTTATTAATATCGATTCCAAATTTTGTATAGAATTACATTAACTGCTAACACGATGGTTGAGTTAAAAACTCATAAACAAAGCTGGGTATTAAAACTGAGATTCATGTGACGACATAAATTGGTGTTTTGAAAAGGAGGTTTTCTATGCTCAAGGAATTTAAAGAATTTGCAATGCGCGGAAATGTAATTGATCTCGCCATCGGCGTGATCATTGGAGGTGCATTTGGCAAGATCGTCTCTTCCTTCGTCGCCGATGTGACCATGCCTTTGATTGGCTTATTATTGGGAAAGGTAAATTTTGCCAATCTGTTTGTCAATTTAGGTCCTGAGAAATATGAATCATTAGCAGCTGCTCAGGAGGCTGGTACACCTACCCTGAATTATGGTCTCTTCATCAATGCAATCGTCGATTTCCTGATTGTTGCTTTTGTGATCTTTCTGGTTGTAAAAGGCATCAACAATATGAAGAAACCAGCACCTGCAGCAGCACCCACCACCAAGAAATGCCCGTACTGTTTTACAGAAATTGCCATCGAAGCCAAACGCTGCCCGAATTGCACTTCTCAACTCGATTGACAAATCATTTTATCAATTAAATAAACAGAACAAATAAGGCACCAAATGTATCCGGCTTCTATTGGTGTTTTAGCGTTTCCAGTATGGCTGGTAATTCTTTAATGGAATCGATCTGTACATATCCATCTACATGAGAACTGGTATCAGCCACAACCTCATGAGCCCAGGTAAATCGGTGGGGAATGTGCACACCAAATCCGCCTATTTTAACAACCGGCAAAACATCCGAACGCAAAGAGTTTCCTACCATCAGAAATTCTTTGGGTTGAATGTTGTGGCGTTTCAAGATGCGTGCATATATATTATCGTGTTTGTCACTGACAACTTCATATGCTTCAAAGAAGTCTTCCAGATGTGAATTTGCCAATTTACGTTCCTGATCCAGCAGATCACCTTTTGTGATAACCATCATGCGATAACCATTATGGATTAGCTGTAATGTTTCTAAAACACCTGGTAAAAGATCCGCAGGTTGTTCCAGCATGCTCCTTAAATGTCTAATTAATGCATCGATTTCTGGGCTACCGATCGCACCATCGCTCAGACGAATGGCTGTCTCAATCATAGATAACCCAAAGGCTTTGATACCATATCCATACCAAGACAGGTTACTGGTTTCGGTCTTCAGCAATTCCGCTTCCACTACTTCTGCAGGTTGATAGGGAGCAAGCAACTGTGCCAATAAGGCTTGCCCATCGTGGTAATATTTCTCATTTTCCCACAGGGTATCATCAGCATCAAAAGCAATCCACCGAATCATTTCATCATCCCAAACTTCTAGATTATTTTCGCATCAAGCAATTGTTTATCCCTGACGTTTTAATCTGGCTGGTTTACCAAAAAATTCAAGTCTTTTCAACTTATTGATAACCTGGTCCA
>JAHYJK010000125.1 GCA_019429225.1 Anaerolineaceae bacterium | reverse complement strand
TCCAGTCATCAGAAATGCGGATGGGTATTCATTATCTGGTTTAGCCAGGTATATTGCAGATGTGGTTAATCGAGCTAGAAGTCATCAGCTAAAACCAGATGATGTTACAGCGGGAACATTTTCGATCACCAATCATGGGACAGCAGGATCTTTGTTCGCTACCCCGGTAATTAATCAACCGCAGGCAGGTATATTGGGTGTGGGAGCTATCAAAAAACGGGTGGTGGTCATCAATGACGCGATTGCCATTCGACCAATGGTTTATCTTTCCTTTACATTTGACCATCGTATTTTGGATGGATCGACAGGGGATAATTTCCTGGCAAAAATTGTCTCTGTTTTGGAAAACTGGCAATAAAAATGCCATGGATTGTTCTGAATTTAGAATGGTAATTGATATAAAATTATATTGATATTATAGAAACTTGTCTGATAAGTAGAGGAGTAACATGAGTGAATATGATGTTGTCGTATTAGGTGCAGGTCCGGGTGGGTATGTTGCTGCCATCCGATCATCCCAACTTGGATTAAAAACAGCCATTATTGATAAAGAGTGGCTAGGTGGTGTGTGTTTAAATGTGGGTTGCATCCCATCAAAATCGTTATTAAGAAATGCAGATGTTGCCTATACTTTACGGACCGGTGCCAAAGAATTCGGTTTTTCATTTGACAACTTAAAACTGGATTATTCTGTTGCCGTCAAACGTAGTCGCCAGGTATCAAACCGGTTGACGAAAGGTGTTGGTTTCTTAATGAAGAAAAACAATATCGATGTCATCATGGGTATTGGACGTCTGACAGCAAAAAATAAAATCGCTGTGACCGGTGAAGATGGGAGTACGCAAGAAATTGTTGCCAGGCACATCATAGTTGCCACCGGTGCTCATTCATCGCAAATTCCAGGTGTGAATATCGATGGAGAGAAAATCTTATCTTACAAAGAAGCCATTCTACAAACAAAGCAACCTCAATCGGTTGTTATCATTGGGGCTGGGGCGATTGGTGTTGAATTTGCTACCATCTGGAATGGTTATGGTACCGAAGTCACGATTGTTGAAATGCTTCCCCGTTTGGTTCCTTTAGAAGATGAAGAACTTGGCACGGAATTGGAAAAAGCCTTCAAGAAGGCAGGCATTAAATCCCTTACTGGACATCGAGTCGAAAAAGTTGAAACCACCGAATCAGGTGTAAAAGTAACTGTTTCTCAAGATGGATCAGAAAAGATTCTGGAAGCTGAACAAGCCTTGATTGCAATCGGATTTAAACCCAATACAGCTGATATTGGCTTAAAAGAGGTTGGGGTTAGTCTGGATAAACGCGGCTTTATAGAGATTGATGATCGCATGGCAACAAATGTTTCCGGAATTTGGGCAATTGGGGATGTCACTGGAAAATTATTATTGGCTCATGTTGCCAGTGCCATGGGAATAATCTGTGCAGAAAATATTGCTGGTGTGGAGACAATAAAACTCGATTATCGAATGTTGCCAAGAGCTACCTATTGTCATCCTCAAGTGGCTTCTTTTGGATTAACAGAGGCACAGGCTAAAGAAGCAGGTTATGAAATCAAAGTCGGTCGATTTCCATTTCAGGCAAATGGAAAATCGCTTGGATTAGGCGAATCAGGAGGTTTTATCAAGATTGTCACTGATGTGAAATATGGCGAGATTTTAGGCGCTCATTTGATCGGGCCTGAAGTATCAGAATTATTGCCTGAATTAACACTGGCACAAAGCATGGAATTAACTGCTGAAGAAATTGCCCGGAACGTACATGCTCATCCAACGTTGAGTGAAGTAATCATGGAAGCAGCCCATGGCATCGTGGGTGAGACGATCCACATTTAGAAAAAATGGTGACGACGAAAGGCTTTGTGAAAATCACAGAGCCTTTTTTAATTGATTAAACAACAAAAGTTAAACCATCCATCTCGATGAATGCGGCGCTTATGCTATAATTTTCCACCAGATATAAAGGAAATTGATATCAAAGAAATAATACAAAAATACTTCAACTAAACGTTGATTGATAAAGGGATAAGAATGCTAAATAAGATAGCCAAAGTATTTGGATATGATCCACAAAAAAAAGAGATAGAAGAGACAGCTGAATTAGCCAGATTGATCACCCAATTGGAACCCCAGTTTGAGAAATTATCAGATACAGAATTATTTAACAAAACTGACGAATTCAAACAAAGGTATCAAGATGGGGAGACATTGGATGACCTTTTGTTAGAGGCTTTTGCTACAGTTCGCGAGGTGAGTAAAAGAACACTGGGTTTACGCCATTTCGATGTGCAGATGATTGGTGGCATTAGCATGCATCGTGGAAAAATCGCAGAAATGCGCACCGGTGAAGGAAAAACACTGGTTGCCACATTGCCAGTTTATTTGAATGCGATCACGGGACGCGGTGTTCATGTGGTAACAGTCAATGATTACCTTGCCAGACGTGATGCTCGCTGGATGGCCCCAATCTATATCTCGTTGGGACTTTCTGTTGGTGTTTTGCAAATGGCGAGCCGTACAGAGAATGGGCAAAAAGCATTCATCATTGATCTGGAAAAAACTTCATCCATTGAAGATCAGAATCAATTGGTTATGGTTAACCGCCAGCAAGCATATTTATCAGATGTAGTTTATGGAACCAATAGCGAGTTTGGTTTTGATTATTTGCGAGATAATCTTACCAATCGTCTACAGGATCGGGTTCAAAGAGGTCATTATTATTCGATCATTGATGAAATCGACAATATCCTGATTGATGAAGCACGAACCCCGTTAATTATCTCTGGCCCTGCTTCGGACGAAACCGAATGGTATGTGCGTATGGCGCAGGTTGTTCGTCAACTGAATCCGGAAGATTATGAGATTAGTGAAAAAGATCGTTATGTAACTTTGACTGAATTGGGCGAAGCGCATGTGGAAGAATTGTTGCAAACGACTATTCGTGACCCAGAACGACCGGAGGATATTACTCCAGAACAAGCCAGAATTTTAGGATATCTTGAACAAGCGCTCAAAGCACAACATCTATTCAGGAGGAACAAGGATTACCTGGTTCAGGGTGGAAAAGTTGTGATTGTAGATGAATTTACCGGTCGATTGATGCCAGGTAGAAGATGGTCCGAAGGTTTGCACCAGGCTGTTGAAGCAAAAGAAGGGGTAAAGGTTGAACCAGAAAATGTTACCTACGCAACCATCACCATTCAGAATTACTTCAGAATGTATGAAAAACTGGCAGGTATGACCGGTACAGCTGAAACGGAATCAGAGGAATTCAGTAAAATTTATAATCTGGATGTGCTGCCAATTCCGACCAATCTTGAATTTCAAGCGTTTGGTAAAGATGCACTCATGGTAACCATAGAAGATAAAGATGAAGAAGGGTATCGTTACACGTATTATGCAGAGCGTGATGATGCGGAGAAGAAATCTGTTTTCTTTAAGCGAAAGGATTATCCGGATATCGTCTACCGGACGGAAGAAGCAAAGTTGCGATCCATTGGAAAAGAAGTCCTTTTTTACCATATCCTGGGACGACCGCAATTAATTGGCACAACATCAGTAGAACTTTCTGATCGATTATCTGATCGGCTTTCAATGGAAGCGATTCGCAGATTAATGCAAACGCTTCTTATTCGGGATGCCTGGATGAAGAAAAATGACCGTGAAATGATCGAGCAAAAAGTACCCGAGTTGGAATTTCTGAATGAACCTCTGGATCAATTGAATATTTCTCAGATGAGAAAATTTGCCAGGGATTTAGGGCTTGAATCAGTGAATCCTCAAGATCCAGAAAATTTAAAACGAGGGTTAGATATTCTGGACTTACCAGAAAAATATTCCTCGCGTCTTAATGATGTTTTAGGTGCGGGTATTCCTCATCGGGTCTTGAATGCCAGAAAACATGATGAAGAAGCTTTGATTATTAACAAAGCAGGAGCTTTTGGCGCGGTGACAATTGCCACAAATATGGCTGGTAGAGGTGTTGATATTAAATTAGGTGGCGAAATCAGTGAAGAGATTCATGCAGATATTGCCCGGGTATTAAGAAGGAACCAGATCGATCCTTATTCACTTAGAGATGAGGATAAACGGCAGATATTGAAAAATATGGATCCGGAATTGTACGGGATTTACAGTGATGCGGTTAATGAATTTTTACAGGCAATGGATGAAATGGAAAGCGTCCGTGCTTTAGGTGGGCTGCATGTAATTGGTTCAGAACGTCACGAAGCACGCCGTATTGATAACCAATTGCGAGGTCGTGCAGCACGCCAGGGAGATCCAGGTTCTTCTCGTTTCTATCTATCATTGGAAGATGAATTAATGCGTTTGTTTGGTGGTCAGCAGGTGGATGGATTAATGCGTCGATTCAATGTTGATGCAAATATCCCGATTGAATCCGGTCTGGTGGGGCGACTGGTTGAACAATCTCAACAGAGGGTTGAAGGATCAAATTTCGATGTCCGTAAGCATCTGCTGGAATATGACGATGTGCTTAACACGCAACGGAAACGGATTTATTCGCAAAGAGATCGAGTCTTTGTAAAGGAAGATCTGACTGAAGATGTGATGGAAATGGTCAAGCTGGATCTTGAACAGCGGGTTAACAATGCGATGTTGGACGAGGAAGGTCCCTGGAAATTGATGGCCTATCTGGCTGATGTTCAACCATCTATTGACTATGAAGATGTGTTTTTCCCTTCGTTTCACCTGAAAACAATCCTGGAAGAGTATCGTAGTAGTCTGGGTGATTTTCCATTACCAAAAGATAAAGTAAAACCCTTTTTGCTCAAACTCTCTGAGGACAGTTTGAACGCAGAAATCACACATTCGGTAGATAGCTCACAAAAATTCCTGGTACGGGTCGATGAAACGGTTGAAACACAAAAACAAGAAAGGTTTGATGCGCTTGATTCGTTCTTAGCGGGTCTGGAAGACTCACAAAATATCGAGGAACTAAAACCACCACAACTATTACAGGAACTATCTAATCTTGTTAGAACGCCATTGCAGCTGAATTCACGACAATTACAAGAGTTGATGGAAGGCTCCAATGATATTGAAAATGAAATACGCAACCAAATTGAGAAATTCCTATTAAGTATTAATATTTCCAGGGCAGTTGGGACATTTGCGGTCAGATTCAATAACCTGGATGTAAAACCTGGTGATATTCAGGGGAAAAGTTGGGATGAATCAGTCGAAATCTTGTTAGATGCTGTTGATGATGCCTTTGCCAAACAAAAAAATACTCTTTTGGGTGAACAAGGTCAATTGGCAATCGATATAGATAATTGGCTTCGACAGATTGATTCAACTACAATTGATCAAGATAATTTGTTCCGTTTAATGGTTTCGCTAGTTCAGGGAAATCGATTGGCATTTGATCGTAAGACCCATCGCCAGGTAAAGCAGCGTTACAACCGATTGAATTACATATTCCTGGCCGCCCATGCTTTACAAAAACAGGACAAAGCCCAGATTTCTCAATCGGTTTTGGCACACTTACAGGAAGCGTTAATTGCCCTCCAAGCGGTTTGGGGTATATATGAATTGAACCGACTTCAACAAAACCAGGTTTCTTTATCGAATCTTGATGAAAAGAATCGAGATTTGATTGTCAAAGAAATCGGACAAGAAAAATTCGAGGAGTTAAAAAATAAAATAATTCCAGAATTTAATTCTGAGGAACACACAATTCTTCGAGATATTCTTGGTAAACGAGTGAGAAATGAAATTTATAGAGAATTATTATTGTCGATCATCTCTCAAATGTGGGTGGAATATCTAACTAAGGTTGAAGCGCTGCGTGTTTCGATTGGTTTGGAAGCTTATGGTCAACGAGATCCACTTGTACAATATAAGGGTAAAGCTTCAGAATTGTTCAAAGCACTATTGGAAGATATCCGTTCAGCTTTGGTCAATCGCATGTTTACTTACCGGCCTTCTCAGCGGGTAAACACAACGATTGAGAAAGAACATGTAAGCCCAACAGAGGAAAAGAAAATTCCTATCAATCAAGAGGCTGAAAAATCTAAAAGCAAAAGAAAAAGACGCCGTCATTGATGTTTTTTGGACAATTTAGCTCACATTTTAACCTTAATTTAACGAAAGCTTGCCAAGAACGCAATTCTTTCATATAATTTGGAAATCTTTTAAATTGGAGTATGTAGATCGTATGGAGCAAAAAGACACCAATCTCGAGCAAACAAAACCTGAAAATTCGCAAGAAGACAATATGGCTTCATTGCTCGAGCAAGAAGGCATGGATATAGATTTTCCACGAGCTGGAGAAATCAAGCAAGGAGTCATTGCCAGCATTTCACCAAACCAGATTTTGGTTAGTGTTGGCGCTAAATCGGAAGGCATTATTACCGGCCGTGAATTTGATGCGATTCCCCAAGAAGAATTAGACAAGTTAGCTGTTGGACAGGAAATTTGGGTTTATGTTTTAACACCAGAAGATTCCCATGGAAATTTAGTACTTTCACTTATGAGAGCCATGGAAGAAAAATCCTGGTTCAAAGCTGAAGAACTTCTAAAAACAAAAGATTCCTACAACAGTGTTATTCGTGGATACAACAAAGGTGGTTTAATTGTTCCATTAGAGGGTCTGAATGGCTTTGTTCCAGCATCACAGATCAGTCTCTCCCGTAGAGCGGGCTTAGTTGGTGATACACCTGAAAAACGCTGGAGCCCTATGGTTGGAGAAGAAATTGAAGTCTGTGTCATCGAAGTTGATCGCGAACGACGCCGATTAATTTTGTCCGAACGGGCTGCCAGCTCGGAGACGCGTGAATCGATCAAAGATCGAATTCTAAGTGAATTACAGGAAGGTGATGTTCGCACTGGCAAAGTTACCAGTCTGGCAGAATTTGGTGCTTTTGTTAATATCAATGGTGCGGATGGTCTGGTTCATCTTTCCGAGATTTCATGGGACAGAATTCAGCATCCATCTGAAGTTTTGAAAGTTGGACAGGAAATCAAGGTCAAGATTATCAATATTGATCGTGAGAAAAAACGCATTGGTCTTTCCTTACGCCAGTTATTGGACGATCCCTGGATTAATCGAATTGGTCAGTATGAAGTTGGTCAATTATTAGAAGGAACCATCACAAGATTAACCAAATTTGGCGCCTTCGCCCGTATTGAAGAAGATCTGGAAGGTTTGATCCATATCAGTGAGATTAGCGAACGTAGAATTGAACACCCGAAAGAAGTGCTCAAAGAAGGTGAAACAATCACACTCCGTGTTATCAAGATTGAACCAGAAAATCATCGGATTGGTCTCAGCATTCGTCGCGTAGATTCCATGGCATTTGCTGAAATGGATTGGAAGACCCTTGAGGATATGTTGTTAGATGAAGTTGAACTCGACGACACAGAATCATCTGAAAAACAGGAAGTAGTGCCAGAAGAAAATCATGAAGTACCTTCAGAAGAAAAAGAAGATGTAGTGCCAGAAGAAAATCATGAAGTACCTTCAGAAGAAAAACAGGAAGTAGTGCCAGAAGAAAATCATGAAGTACCTTCAGAAGAAAAAGAAGATGTAGTGCCAGAAGAAAATCATGAAGTACCTTCAGAAGAAAAAGAAGATGTAGTGCCAGAAGAAAATCATGAAGTACCTTCAGAAGAAAAAGAAGATGTAGTGCCAGAAGAAAATCATGAAGTTCCTTCAGAAGAAAAAGAAGATGTAGTGACAGAAGCTCAGCAAGATGAACAACCAGAAGTTGAGCTAGAAGCTCAGCAAGATGAACAGCCGGAAGTTGAGTCAGAAGAAAAACCCAACCAAGAGTCATAACAAAATTTTCGAATGGTTTCAAAAGCGCGCCTCAGGGTGCGCTTTTTTTCAATAAGGTGGACTATGAAGAAAATCCTGATTGATGCACATGAAGATATAGCTTACGCTGCAATTTCATTCAACCGAGACTATTCAAAATCTGCTGCTGATATTCGCCAGGTCGAACAATTTACCGATATTCCGCAATGGAATGGGCATGCGATGTTGGGTTACGCTGATTGGCAGAAAGCGAATGTTGGTATCATTTTCGCTACGTTATTTGTGATGCCTAAGCAATACCAAACCGGGGATTGGGAGAAAGTAGTTTACAGGAACTTTAAAGAAGCACGCTCACTTTTACAACAGCAGGTTGATTATTATTATCGACTGGAAGGAAATTACCCCGAAAAGTTTAATGTTCTCAGTAACAATTCTCAATATCAAAATCATTGGAAGGTATTACAAAACGCTTCCCAGCACTCCCATCCAATTGGATTGGTTTTATTGATGGAAGGTGCTGAAGGATTGCACTATGCAGAAGAAATAGAAGACTGGCATCAGCAAGGGGTGAGAATTGTTGGTCCAGCCTGGGCAGGTGGTAAGTATAGTGGTGGTATGTATGAACCAGGTGGATTGACTAATCAGGGACGATTGTTGTTAGAGATAATGAGTGATTTAGGTATGGGTTTAGATATCGCCCATATGAGCGAACAAGCGGTCTACCAGGCTTTGGATATATATGAAGGGGCTATATTATCCTCGCATGCTAATGTAAAATCTTTTTTACAAGGCAGAGGTGAAGAAAGACATTTATCTGACACAATTATCCGTAGAATTGCGCAACGAGATGGGGTCATGGGGGTGATGCCTTATAACCAATTCCTGGTAGCTAATTGGACAAAATCATTTGCTCGTGATAAAGTAACCTTGGAACATTATGTAAACCACATTGATCATATTTGCCAGATCACCGGTAGTGCAAATCATGTGGCAATTGGCACTGATTTCGACGGCGGATATGGTTACCCGGATGTTCCAGTTGAGTTAATATCAATTGGTGATCTACCGCAAGTGGATGATATTTTAGCCACTCGTGGTTATAATCAAGATGAAATAAATGCAATTTTTGCTATGAATTGGAAAAGAATGCTTGATAGGATATTTTCTAAATGAGTTCGTTGAAACGAGATAATCACCTGGAGAACGAACCTAATTCAACCAAAGGATTACCATACTTCAGGATTCGATTGGGATTAATTTTTACAATCTTTGGTTTTCTGGTTTTTTTGTTAGGTGCCCGTCCCTCAATATTTGGGCTTGATCGCAGTCCTGTGATAGGTTTTGTCCAGATTGGTGTTTTTTTGGTGGGTTTAGCAATTATGTGTCTCGGTGGTTATATCAGTATGATGGCATTGTGGAATCGAGAACCTCCCAGCATTTTAGCAGATATTGGATTGCGACTGGTAGCTACGGGATTTGTGATTGCTGTCTTTGCCGGGATGGCCGATGTTTTTGGTTTTGGTAGCCATCCATTACCAGACGTGCCCTATTTTGGCGGTTGGCAGACCAGAGGTGTTGAGATAGGCGAAGCAATCATTGCGATAGGTTTTCTATTTATGGTTCCGTTTAAGAAAAATCGTACCTCCAAAAATATCGAAAAATAATTTATTAAAGAAAACTGTTCTCCTTTCAATCATCAGCGCTCAGGGTGTTTTTGCCGTGCGGGAGCACGCAAAAACACCCGCTTGCCCCGATTTATTGAGATGATACGAAAATTAAGAAAAAATTTATTTTTGATTTCCTGAATTTGTTTCTCTTGACACTAATTTTTTCATTTGTTATGATGGCTCTTTAGAGGTAAAGCAAATGTCACTAGAAGATTTAAATAATGCGCCAGATGGGAAGGATAAAGAAGTCTCCGCCCGGAAAAATTGGCGTTCCGTATGGGATAATATTGTTCGTTTTGGTTTGGGGGAAGCAAGTTTGCGTGTAGGTACAGTTATTGCTTCAATTGCCCTTATACTACTGGTTGTCTGGGTAATGGGTCGCTTTTACTTGCAAGGAGAGATCTCTGAACCCCAGGCAGCTATTGCACAGGTTGAAACACCAACAGCTACAGCAATGGTTGAGTTACCGGAATTCTCAATACCAGATCCTGAGGTATCGACTGTTTCATTGGATAGGATTACCCAATTGGATACCACCTTACCGGAAAAACCACGCTATGAGATTGAAAAATATACTGTGGTGGAAGGGGATACCATTTTTGGAATTGCTGAGAAATATAATCTGGATCCTTCAACCCTACTTTGGGGAAATTTATACACATTAGGGGACGATCCTCACAGACTTTATCCAGGCGTAGAATTGAACATTCTTCCCCAGAATGGCGTTTTACATACCTGGAGTGCTGGAGAAGGACTTAATGGCGTAGCCAGATATTATGATGTTTCACCCGAGACAATCATTAATTGGCCAGGAAATAATTTGAGTCTGGAAGAGATTGGTGATTTTGCTGCACCAAATATTGAACCTGGTACCGAATTATTTGTTCCCGGTGGTAAACGCGATTTTATTACCTGGAGTGCTCCCAGAATTACCCGAGATAATCCAGCAGTCGCCAAGAATATTGGACCAGGTGCTTGTGGTGTGATCACTGATGGGGCAGTGGGAATTGGCACATTCATATGGCCAGCCCCGCAACGGTTTATTTCCGGATATGACTACTCTCCTGCTACTAACCATTACGCGATTGATATCGGTGGTTATTTAGGCGATCCTTTGTATGCTTCTGATAATGGCGTGATTGTTTATTCAGGTTGGAATGATTATGGTTATGGATTTATGGTCGTGATTGACCATGGTGGCGGATGGCAAACACTTTATGCTCACATGAGCGAAATCTATTATGGTTGTGGTGCTTCAGTTTTCCAGGGTGATGTGATTGGATTAATGGGAAGCACAGGTAACTCATCAGGACCACATTTACATTTTGAAATGCGACATGATGAGTATGGTCGTGTAGATCCGAAATTGTTTTTACAATAAAGTTAAACTAATCTTATAAATGACCGTTATGAAAATAAC
>JAHYJK010000124.1 GCA_019429225.1 Anaerolineaceae bacterium | reverse complement strand
TAATGTTGGCTCCATAATGGGACAATCAGCGGTAATTCTCACAATAATATCCGCTTGAAATTTTGATGCTGCCTGGTAATAGCGATCCAGAACATCAAAAGGATGTCCTCTGAAACACAAAATACTGTTCGAATT
The DNA here is from genome assembly GCA_019429225.1 of Anaerolineaceae bacterium. GTDB lineage: Bacteria > Chloroflexota > Anaerolineae > Anaerolineales > Anaerolineaceae > UBA6170. Next base: position 10,752 of record JAHYJK010000124.1, on the reverse strand, counting down.
GCAAAATTCTTCAATTTGATCATCAGTTGGATCATCAGTCGTCGCAACAACCACCTGATCTACCAATTTTGCTGAAGAAACCCGCTTGACCACATGATACAGCATTGGAAAACCAGCAATATCGATCAACACCTTTCCAGGTAATCGACTGGATGTCATCCGAGCTTGAATAATTGCAACAATTTTCTGTTTCTGTATCATTGACCAGATATCAGGATTAACCTGATCAGTCTCCTTTTCTTAATTCTGGGTTCAAAGCTAACTGATATGCAAATAATAATTTCTGAAAATTTTCTTCCCAATTTGCTTTCTTTTCAGCTGATTTTCTTGCTTCTATTCCAACTTGAGAAAGGTGCGCTTTATTTTTTAAAATTTCTGAAATGCTTTTTGTCAAATTTTCAACACTTCCAGTTTTAAACAACCACCCATTTGTGCCCTGATCGATCCATTCTTTATTACCAGGAATGTCCGAAACTAGAACAGGCAAACCGGATGCTAATGCCTCCATTAATGAAACAGACGAACCATCGCTATATGAAGCACTGATATATAGATCCGATGCGTGATAATAATCTGGTAGTTCTTGTTGGCCAATCACACCACCCAAATAAACTCGATCTAACATGCCTGCTTCTTCAAAAATCGTCTTTATTTCTGATTCCTGAGAACCATTCCCTAAAAGAATTAATCGTAGATCCGGATCATATTTTGACACTTCCACAAAAGCTTTGGCAACAAGGTCGACCCCATATATTTTTTCCCATGAGCGCAATGAAAGTAAAATGAATTTATCATTCCATTCCAATTGGTTTCTCAGTTGAAGATTTATTCCAGGTTGAAAATGTTTTAAATCAATTCCCCATGGGAATAGGACTATCCGTTTTTCTGAAAATCCTAATCTTTTTGCTTTATCTTTTACAACATCACAATCTCCAATGAAAATGGATGTTCTTTTTAATGTGAATTTTGTAATCCATTTCCAAAAGAAATTTTTCTCACTATCAACCAGAATATCCGATCCCCAGGACATTGTAATCAATGGGGAAAAACCTGTTAAAGCGGTTAAAAATCCACAGGTTTGAATTGGGCCAGCATGAATAATTTCAGGATTGATCTGATCAATGATCCTTCGCAATTTAATTAAATTTCCGAAAATGTTCTTAAATCTGAAGTTTCGTTTGTTTAAAGTTGGAAGAATATGAATTTTTCCTGGTAAAGTTTTCTCATCCAATTTTGAATTATCAATTTCGAGTCTCAAATAATACACTTCCATGTCAGTTCTTGATAAAGAAGTCAGAAATCGAACATCATGGGTGGATAAACCACGGCTGAAATATAAAATACGTTTGGGAGAATTCATTACCTGCCAATACCCTAGACTACATCAGTCCATCGAATTTCTTTTCCAGCTTGGATATCTTCATTAACCGTGGTTCCAATCACTTTTTCAATCTCATAGGGTTTGATGGCTCCAATGGTCGCAGGACGAAGTACATCCAGCATATCTCTGGTGATTATTTCTCCAGCCTTTAAATCTCTGGCTGCTCTTACACAACGCCTTTGAATGATGGAAGTCTCTTGTTCATTTTCGACAATGTTTTTGTCTGTCCTTCCTAAGGCAGCTTCTAATTCTCTTGTTCGCGATACCATGTCAGCCCATGCTTCCGGATCCATCGAGAAGGGATGGTCTGGTCCTTCTCTTTCGGTATCATCGGTGAAATGCTTTTCAATCACCCTGGCTCCTAAAGTGACTGCACCCAGAACAGTCGCATGTCCTGGAGTGTGATCGGATAACCCTAATACCACATCCGGGAACATCACATCATATGTCTTGAGCACGTTCAAGTTTACAAATTTTAAGTTTTCTAAACTACCGGTGTAATTTGTATTGCACTGCATCAAGACCAATTGTGGATTTATCTTCAGTATTGCGTGAACTGCCCGTTGCACTTCGCCAATATTGGATGCGCCAGTCGCGAGGATTACAGGTTTTCCTTTGGATGCCATGCGTTCCAACGCTTCAATCCAATCGATTTCGCCGGATCCTACTTTGTAAGCCGACATATATTGATCCAAATAATCGATCGCATCAAAATCATAGGGCGAGGAGAAGTAATCGATTCCAACCTCATCGCACGTAACCTTTAATTCGTTGGACCAATCGAACGGAACAGATGCATCCTGATATACGTCAAAGACAGATTTTTTCCATTTAGCCTGATGGGATTGTTGTCCACCTAGATTTTTGAAACCGTAATCGGATACGATTTTTGCAGCCCGAAAATTTTGGAATTTTGCCGCATCCGCACCTGCTTTTTTCGCAAGACGGATTAAATATTTTGCTCTTTCCAAACTTCCATCATGGTTCGCTGCTATATCAGCAATAAAATAAGTGGGGTGGTCTTTCCCAACTAGACGATTTCCAATCTTAATTTCCATTTCCTTTTGCCTTTCGAATACATTCATGCTAATTTTCTATTGAATAATTCCTGATTTTTAGAGCATACCCGTTTCTATAATCATCACTAAATTGTTTAATTCCATCCAAAGTGGATGGTATGGATACATTTAGGCTTGTAGATAACTTTTTCGTTGACAGCGTTAAATTTAATGATCTTTCTGCCTTTAAGTTACTATCATTTACAGAAATTGGAGTAATGAGTCTATGGTCAAGAGCAAATTGATCTGCAATAGCACATCCAAATTCGTATTTTGTCATTTGATCTGAACTGACAACGTGATAAATGCCTGATAGGTCAGCGCTAACCATCTTTATTAATAAATCTGATAAATGTGACACGTACAATGGACAAAAATGTACATCCATAAATCCATTAATAGGATTTTTGGTAATCAAATTAGTAAAGAAGAATTCAGCAAGACTACGAGTTCCACTGAGGCTCCATCCAAAGAAATTTACTCTGGCAATAATAGCATCGGGATTCTGGTTTTGTACATTTTCTTCACCAGCTCTTTTTGTTTTTGCATAAACGGAGAGTGGATTAGTAGGATCATCTTCAGAATAATTACCGGATTTTCCATCAAAAACTGCATCTGTAGAAATATGAACGAATTTCACATCTCTTTTTTTACATTGCTGAGCAATCTCGCCTGGAACAACAGCATTGGTTTGGTAAGCAAGATCTGGATTTTTTTCACATTCTTCCAAGTTTGCAATGGCTGCACAGTGGATCACAGCATCTGGTTTGTAAATCTCAAGCACATCTTTTTCAAAATTGTCGTTTACAAGATCCATCACTTGAATCTCGAAAGGCAAACCTTTCAATGGACTTGTGTTAGCAATACCAAAAACCTCATCAAATGCAGAAATTTTTAATGACAAATTGAGTCCAAGTAATCCGCTTGCGCCAGTTACCACAAACCGGGACATTATAGTTTCCCTGCCAAATAATCCTGTTCGATTGGTGAAATGATGGAGTTTATTTGAGCCAAGTCTAACCAATTAGTATTAGTATTACTGGCATAACGAAATTCATCCGAGATTAATTTGCCTTGTTTTTCCCAATCACGGCCAAACCATAATGCCTCAGCAGGTTGAACAACAAACATATCTTCTAATTCAACAGTTGTTCTGGCTTCATCCTCAGAGATGAGAACTTCGTGAAGTTTTTCCCCGGGACGGATACCAACTACATTCACTTTGGCTTCAGGGGCAATTGCTTTCGCCAAATCAATAATTGACATACTCGGAATTTTAGGTACAAAAACCTCACCACCATGCATATTCTCAGCGCAACGAATCACAAAGCGCACACCCTGTTCCAACGAGATCCAGAAACGGGTCATGCGATCATCTGTGACAGTAATTTCACCATTTTCCCTTTGTCGTAGGAAAACCGGTACTACACTTCCACGACTGCCAACAACATTTCCATATCGCACACAGGAAAAGCGGGTCTTTCTACCACCTGCATAAGAGTTACTTTGAATGAATAATTTTTCAGCAGCCAATTTTGTGGCTCCATACAAATTAACTGGATTAACAGCCTTATCTGTGCTCAAGGCAACCACCCGTTCTACACCAGCATCTAAAGCGGCGTCAATTACGTTGCTGCTCCCTAAGATATTTGTCTTGATGGCTTCCATTGGATTATATTCACAAGCGGGTACCTGTTTCAAAGCTGCTGCATGAACAACGATATCTACACCTTCAAAAGCACGCCGCATTCGATCCAAATCTCTGACGTCTCCAATAAAATAACGTAAATTAGTTGCGTCATACCCAGCTACACGCATTTCATGTTGTTTTAATTCATCGCGACTGTAAACGATGATTTTCGAAGGGTTGTACTCGTCCAACATTATTCTCGTTAATTTTTTCCCAAATGATCCAGTCCCACCTGTTATCAGGACTACTTTTTTTGACCAATCCATTTTTTTCTCCAGTTTTTATTTATGAACAACAATCAAAGGATACTGTCCGTTTTTTCCGAAATATTCAGGGTAATTCTCTTCCAGGGCATATAACATTTTTAACCAAAATTTACCACCGAGAGCACGATGGAATACGGCACGAAGGAAAGGGACACTTATACTTCTCCAAACATAAATATCAAATTTCAATTCTGGTAATTCTTTGTATAACCGATCGGCCGTTAACTTTTCTATAAAAGTACCTGTTGGTAGTTTGCTTTTATTGATTTCAACTACTTTGGTATCGATTTTCTCACTTTGGTTATCTTTCTTTATTCCGCGGAATTTCATCGCAAATTTTTTAAATCTTTCAATAGATTTTGGCAACCAGGACCATTTAATCATTAATTTCGATTCAGTCCAACCATTTACCAAGACAGCATTTTTCCCAGGTAATAGAACACGATATAAATCTTTGTAGGCATTTTTTTGATCTGGTATAGGTAAATGGTGTAATGTGTGTAAAGATACAATCCCGTCAAAAATATTCGATTTAAAAGGAAGATTAGCAATATCGCCAACAACGAATAATCCGCGATCACCTATTCGTTTACGAGCTTCCTGTAAAGCAACGATGGAAATATCCATGCATAATCGGTATTGATAACCTTCCATATAGGATAAATACGCCGGATATTGAATCGGACCTGATCCAGCATCCAAAAGATATTTCCCTGGCCTTACCAGATGCTTATTAATGCGGAGATGGCATTTTTCTATATATTCTTTTGCAACAGGTCGTAAATCTTCATATCTGGCATTCTGATAAAACCCATCGGATTCCATCCTCCAACCAATTTGATCATAAAAATTTCGTACCTGTTGTTTGACTTCTGAGTCACTCACTATTCTTTTTCCTTTTTCGTTGAAATTGCCCAATCCAAAGGTTTTCCTACTAAATTCTGGAAGGACTCTTCATACTCATTTAGACCGTTTGGGCTTAACACCGCCTTCAAGTCATGTTGTCTGTAATCTTCCCACATGCGCACAAGATGCCATGGAAATGGTTTCGGGAAATCGAAGAAAAAGTGGTAAGCGTATTTCCAGGCTAAATCGATCTTTTCTTTCGTAAGTCGAAAAGCGCCTGGATTTTCCAACATAGCACCCAAAAGTTTGTAGTAATTCACATAAGAATCTGGATCGATTGTAAATCCTCGATTTCGATAATGGGTTTCACCCACTACAATAGCGGGAATCCCACTCATTGCCATCTCCATACCTACCGTTGTTGTATAAACAAGACCAATGTCCGTAATCTCAACCAGATCATATGTATTAACTTTATCCTCAGGCTTAATCAGGTGTATATGTTCCGGTAATTCAGGCATGAGGCGATGAATAATTTCAACCATGGAAACACCACGCGATTTAATTTCTCCTGGATGCACTCGAATGACCAACTGGGCATCTTTTCGGGCAACAAAATACTGGACTGTTCTCTCGATCCATTCAGCCATACTTTTCGTGAAAACCTGTCGCCCCAGGGTAAGGCTATCACCCAAAACATTTGTTGCCAACAAAACGATTGGTCGCTGGTCGAGTCCTAAATTATTACGGGTTTTTTCAGCCCCCTGCGTTGGGATCCCTTGCCATAAACGAGAAAAATTTTCAAATAAACTGGCCTTTTGACGTGAAATCATTAATGCTCGAACTTTTTCCAATTGCTCATCTGAAAGTTTTTCATCTAATCTTGCTTTCCAGAGTTCATTTGTGTCCTGGCGCATGATTTCACTGTTTTGGGCAATCCAGAATCGATTTCTTTGGTCGCTGAATTCGTATGTTGTAGTGGGAATTTTCAATGATCGTGCAACTCGATAACAAACTCCCAGTTCCATAATGGTTCCATTGGGTACAATTACCACATCGGGTTTGTCTGCCCGTAACCATGCCAATAGTGATTGGGCAGCATCCCGGTTTCTACGATACCTTAATTTATAAATGTCACTATTCGGATCTATATCTTCTATTTGTTCGGTATACTGCGAATCAAAAATACTTACTTCCTTCACTAAATTCTCTAAGTCATTTGATAAAGGTATGTAAGGTGCACGTTTTGATAAAAAAGAGACAGTATTCATGATCGGGGCGGTTTTCCGAAGAATATTTTTTGCATAAGCATTCTGACGCCGTAAATCAAAACGGTTAATCGGAAAACGCCATTCACAAAACGGTAAATATCCCAACGTGACATCATGCCCTTGTGAAGATAAGGCTAAGCTCAACAGTGTTGCATGTTCAATCCAGTAATGTAGTGTGGCAAATATAAATACTTTTTTTCCTTTTGGTGCAATGGATCTTAATTCAGCTGCTTGTTTAACTAGTTCAGGAAGATTCTTATCCAGATTTTTCAATGAAAATCGGTTAATGGGTTTTCCCTGCTGCCTGAACAACCAATATAATTCTGCTGTGTAAGGAATATTCCCGAAAAATTTTTTGATTGCTTCTTTTCCAACGATTGCCATATTATATCTTCTCAATTTCCCAATTTAATCTAGGACGAGTAGGTCCCAATCTTTGTTCTGGCCATTGCATTCCAGGCGCGCCAGCTGGATCAATATTGAATGTAATGGCTCGTTCATCCTGAAAGTATCTACGAATTCTATAAGTGCTGGCGTTGATGCCAACGACAAATCGGCCATCATTAAATGTGTCTGCTGGGATTTTACATCGGCTAAAATACAAACCGGGTTCACGAACTGAAAATTCTTCATACTTTTGTGGTTCATCGGTATCAAATGTTGTAAATATAAATTCGCCACGTGCACTCATCAAGTAAAAACCAACCCTCAATCCAGTGACAGAGTCATCAAGTTGATACTCAAACTCAATGGTCATATCTTCTGTTGAGCGTATCGTATTAACAACCAGACCCTGTTCATTTTTAATTCTCAATGCTTTAGGTCTGAATGGTGCGGCATTTTCAGGGATTTCATCGATATTCCAAATCCGTTCACCAGTTTCTGCAAATCCACTGGATAAGTAATAATCAACCGCTTCATTGGAAGGTGCACGTTTGACAATTCTTCCTTTTTCCATGACCAATGTTTCTGTCGTCAGGCGAAGAATGGCGGACATATTGTGAGAAACGAAGAGAACTGTTCTGCCTTGTTCTGCGACATCACTCATTTTTCCCAGACATTTTCTTTGAAATTCTGCATCTCCGACAGCAAGAACTTCATCTACTACAAGGATGTCAGGTTCAAGATGAGCTGCAACTGCAAAAGCGAGACGTAGATACATGCCACTTGAGTATCTTTTAACGGGCGTATCGATAAATTTCGCCACTTCAGAAAAATCAACGATTTCATCAAATTTTTTCTCGATTTCGGTGCGCTTCATGCCTAAAATGGCACCATTCAGGTAGATATTCTCTCGCCCGGTTAACTCTGGATGAAAACCAGTTCCGACTTCCAGTAAAGAACCCACCCTGCCGCGTATTTCACCAATACCACTGGTTGGATCGGTCACCCTTGAAAGTACTTTTAATAATGTGCTTTTACCTGCTCCATTCCTACCCACAATACCGATAACCGAACCTCGTTCTATATCAAAACTGATATCTTTTAATGCCCAAAGAATCTGGTTATCCGAAACAGGTCTTTTCCGAAAGGGAGAGCGAACCATGGATACCAGGAAATCCCTTAGTGTATCCTGGCGTTCATACATGGCACCTAATTTATATTTTTTTGATAATTGATCTACGTGAATGGCTATATCAGTCATCTATATAATATCCGCAAATGTTCTTTCGGTATTTCGAAAGAAGATAACCCCTGAAATAAGAATTACCAATGTAATGGTGATTGATACAATAAATAATGGACCAGGATCAAAATTTTCGACATATTGACTTCCCAAAATGGCCCATCGAAAACCTTCAACAACTCCTGTCATTGGATTTAATCCCAACAAAAAGCGAAATCGCTCAGGAATTAATGTTGCCCCATAAATAACCGGGGTTGCGTATTTCCATATTTCAATGAGGAATGGGACAAGATAATTGACATCCCGAAATCGCACATTCAATGCTGAAAGCCATAATCCAAACCCCAAAGCAGTTAACATCGCTAAGAATAAGAATACTGGTAACATCAATAAATTCCAGGTCGGGATAATCTGGTAGTACAACATCATTCCAACCAGGACAATTAATGAAACCAAAAAATCAACCAGCCCAGATAGAACACCAGCGATTGGAATTACCATTCTTGGAAAGAATACTTTGCTGATCAAATTGGCACTTCCAACCAGAGTAGTAGAGGATCGGGTTAATGATCCTGCAAAATACAACCAGGGAAGTAGTGCCGCAAATGAAAAGATGGGATAAGGAATTCCATCAGTTGGCACTTTGAGCAATTGTCCAAAAAGGACAGTAAATACCACCATATTGATGACCGGCTGCAGAATAACCCAGGAAAATCCCAGTACTGTTTGTTTATAACGAACCTTTAAATCTCGCCAGGTGAGAAAATAGATTAGTTCACGGTAATCCCATAAATCTTTTAAATTTAAAGCAGCCAGTCCTTTGGCTGGACGTAAATAGGTAATGGGAATTTGATTTTGATTGGTTGTCATATAAAAAGGAAAATTCCTTGATTATCTTATTTTTTCTTTATTTTCTCGATACCATGCGATGGTATTTGCAAGACCTTCATCAAAAGTCATTTTTGCTTTAAAACCAAATTTTTCGAAGGCACGTGTAGTATCTAACCCACGTCGCGGCTGACCATTTGGTTTATCCGTATTCCAAATCAATTTTCCGCTGAAACCGGACAAATTGGCTATTTTCTCTGCCAGGTCTTTGATACTGATTTCATGACCGGAACCCAGGTTGACAGGCAAAGATTCATTAAAGAATTCTGTGGCTAAAAGAATACCCTCGGCAGCATCTTCAACATACAGGAATTCCCTGGTCGGAGATCCATCTCCCCACACTTCGATTTCCTTTATTCCTTTTTGTTCAGCTTCAATACATTTACGAATTAAGGCAGGAATTACATGAGAAGATCTCAAGTTGAAGTTGTCACCAGGACCGTATAAGTTCACTGGAAGTAAGAAGATGGAATTAAAACCATACTGATCACGGTACGCTTGAGACTGAACTAACAACATCTTCTTAGCAAGACCGTAAGGGGCATTCGTTTCTTCTGGGTAACCATTCCAAATATCATCTTCTTTGAAGGGGACTGGTGTAAATTTTGGATAAGCACAGACTGTCCCAATCGCAGTAAATTTCTTGACTCCCGTCTGCCAGGCTTTGTGCATTAATTGAACACCCATCATAAGGTTGTCATAGAAAAATTCAGCTGGATGCTCACTATTGGCACCAATCCCACCAACGTGGGCCGCAAGGTGAATGATCACATCTGGATTTGAATCTGCCAACATTCGATCAATATCAACAGGGTTTACCAGGTTGTAATCCTCTATACGGGGAATAAAAATTTCTTTTGCCCCTCTTTCCTGCATTTTGCGCGTTAATACTTTCCCCAGGAAACCTGAGCCACCCGTAACCACAAATCGCTGATTCTTCCAGAATTCACTCATTTTTATTGTTCCTCCATGAATTCAACATGTATTTTCAATTCGTTTATTCGGAAAATGGGAGCGTGGTCGCCAGATTCCAGGATGCTTATTTTTTGTTCCAGGCAGGTTAAACGGCATATTTCAGCAACTTCACCTTGCCCTTCAATTCGTACCTCTTGAGATCCAGATTTTCTTAATTGTTGGATCGCTTTCAAGGATCTTTCGCGTACTAATCGATACAAACTCATAGATGTCTGAATATAATCAACAGCTAAACGAGCACGCAATGCAATCCCGTCTGGTGTAATAATATAGCGAAGTTTGCGTCGCTCGGCTCTACGGACCTTTACATAACCTTTATCAATTAATCTTTTTAGATGCCAATTGATCGTACCGACAGCAACACCTAATTGAGAAGCAAGTGTCGCTTGAGTAGCATCTGGATCAACAGATATATGTTCCAATAATGCTAATTCGCGGTGTTCATTTTCTGTGTAAATTGTCATAATTCAAAATTCAGTTGCTGAATTATAAACCTCCAGCTCAGAAAGGTCAAGCCAGAAAATCTCATGACACCAGAAAATCTCATGACTTCCACAATAAGTAATGGATTGAGAATGAGATGGTCGTGAAAGTGGATATTTATTTCTTGATGAAACAAAAAGCACACCATCAGAGGAAAAGATGATGCGCTCCTGAATAATGAAGAAGAAACGTGAATATTGGATTAATTATCCATCATTATTTTAAGGGGTTACTGTTGGCACATATTTGCTTTCTGCATCTGATTTA
>JAHYJK010000123.1 GCA_019429225.1 Anaerolineaceae bacterium | reverse complement strand
AACTGGCCGCTGAAATAGCGCAGCGTTGGCAGGTGCTAGCGCCGATGCCAGCCGCCCGGGCGGCCATGGCCGCTGCGGCCTACGACGGCCAGATCTACGCCATCGCCGGGGAGGGGCCGCAGGGCGTCAGCGGGAGCGTGTTCCGCTACACCCCCGAGACGGACAGCTGGTCACAGCTGAGGGACAAGCCCACCCCCGTGGCGGACGTGCACGGTGTGCTGATCGGCGAGAAGATCTACGTCCCCGGTGGGCGGCGGGCGGACGGGAGCCCGACCGACATCCTCGAGATCTACGACCCGCGGCGCGACACCTGGTCGGAAGGGGCGCGGCTGCCGGTGGCGGTCAGCGCCTATGCCCTGGCGGATTTCGAGGGGCAGATGTACCTGTTCGGCGGCTGGGATGGGGAGCGAGCGCTGGACGTGGTGTATGTCTACGACCCGGCGGTCGACGCCTGGCGCGAGGGGACATCGATGGAGACGACGCGCCGGGATGCGGGCGCGGTCGCACTGGCGGATAAGATCGTCGTGCTGGGGGGTCGGAACGAGGGCGGCGCGCTCAAGGAGGCGGCGGGCTACTTCCCGTCACGCGATGCGGGCGGGGAAGATCCCTGGAACGGTTTCGTGGCGCTGCCAGAAGCCAGGTATGGGTTTGGGGCGGCGAACGTCTCAGACACGCTGTACATCATTGGGGGCGCCCTGGAAGGGGACGTCACAGGCGAACCTTTGGGCCTGATTTTCTCTGATGGCGCCTGGGATGCCCTGGCGATGGAAATGAGTCAAGGCTTCCAATCGCCCCGCTTAATTGCGGCAGGGCCCCTGCTGTATTCCCTTAGCGCCTTAAGTGACCAGGACATGACCGAGATCTGGTCCTATACAGCGTTTTACTATGAAATTTTCATGCCCATCATTCAGTAAGTCTTTTTATGACGACCTTTTTCGTTTTTCCTGAGTTTCTCATTTATCAAATTATTAACCAATTTTACAGATAAAAGCATGGTTTCAGAATACTAATTTATAAAATTTTAGAGATAATCTATCCCTTTCCATAAGGAAAGCGTATAAGGACGGGTCTGTCCTAAAAGGCAAAATCCAAATGAATATAAGCACTTAGAATAAAAGTCTTCCCCTGGAGCGTAGCGGAACACCTTTAGGTGCAGAGGAGGTACGACGTGAGGGATGAGGGGTGATAAGATGTTTCCAGGTTAAATTTTTATCGACAATAGAAGAAAGTTTCTCATCATAAGTAAACTATTCTCTGAAAACCTGTGGTTATTATCCCTCATCAGTCTGCTTCGCAGACAGCTTCTCCCCCAAGGGAAGCCTTAAAACACCAGACCTTTGCCATTCTCGTGCAGATAACACATCTATTAACATTAGGGAAAGTTAATATTGTCTACCAAAATTATAAAATCTGATACACAAGTTTCTCGTTTAATTAAATATTAACAATTTATTGGCAATATACGTGATTTTCAGGACACTAGTTTGATAAACTCAGGTTTTAACGGCTCATTCAGCCCGGTTGCCCAAGGCGCGGGCTGAATGACTTAACGTCTCTAAATCGTGCTTCTCTTACGGATGATGATTATTGAACGGCTGCAGATAACCGACATCGATCAGGTAATCGATGATGATTTTGGCATTTTCTTGAGGTGAAACGCCCACCGTCTTTACAGTGATCTCTGGCTCAACCGGCGCCTCATACGGGTCATCAATCCCGGTGAAATTCTTCAGCTCACCGGCGCGAGCCATGGCATACAGGCCCTTGATATCCCTTTCTTCACACACCTCAAGCGGGGTATCGACGAACACCTCGATAAAATGGTTCTCTGGGACCATCTTGCGCGCTTCCCGGCGGGCTTGCCGGTAGGGGCTGATCGCGGCACAGATGACCGTCCCCGTATGGCGGACGATCTCACCGGCCACAAAACTGATGCGCAGGATATTGGTATCCCGGTCTTCTTTACTGAAGGTCAACCCCTTTGAAAGATGGGTGCGCACCACATCGCCATCCAAAACCGTGGGGTTCTTACCGTATTCTTGGAGCATGTTGACCAGCTTGCTGGCAATGGTTGATTTGCCTGCACCGCTTAGACCCGTGAACCAGATGCAGAAGCCCTGCTTATGCCGCGGGGGATAGGCATCCAACAGGATCTGGGCCGATTCCTTCCTAGTGAACCATTCCGGTAAGGGGATGCCCTTGGCCAGGTAGTCCTCGCGCACTTGCGTCCCGGAGATATTCGCCACCTGGGTCCCTTCGGGCACCTGGGACGTCAACGCATAGCGATCTTCCTGTGGCAGGTAGACCATCATCTCAAAGGGCACCATCTTCACACCCACCTCGGATTCAACGCTCGTCAACAGCGTCTGGGCATCATAGGGACCGTAGAAGGGCTTGCCCTCGCTGTCGTTGCCCGGACCAGCATGGTCACGCCCAACGATGAAGTGGTTGGCGCCGTAGTTGCGCCGGATGATCGCGTGCCAAACGGCTTCGCGTGGGCCGCCCATCCGCATCGCCAGCGGCAGCAAACTGAGCATGGTGCTGCCGTCATAATAATTGTCGACCAGCGCTTTATAAATCCGCACCCGCGTGTAATGGTCCACATCTCCTGGTTTGGTCATCCCCACCACCGGGTGAATCAACAAGCTGCCGCCAATTTGCTGGCTGGCCCGCTTGGTCAATTCCTCATGCACCCGGTGCATCGGGTTCCGTGTTTGGAAGGCGACCACATTGCGGTTGCCCATCCCTTCCAGCCTGGTGCGGGTCTCAGCGGGCGTCAGGCGGAGGTCGACAAAATCGTCGTAGGCGGGCAAATTGAGCACTTTCAATTCACCGGCGATGCACAAGCCACCCCAGCCCGCCATTTCTGACACCATCGGGTGTTTGAGGTCCGTTGTGCCATAAACCTTCTCAGATTCTTCCTGCCAGTTGAAGCGATACACCTCTTCCAAGCGCATCACGGCCATAATCTGGTTGTGCACGTCTCGCAGGGTCACCCACGCCGCGTGCTTGGGCAAGTCTTCAATATCGATGGTCAATGTGACCGGGATCGGCCACACGGTCCCGTCGGATAACGTCATATCATCTAAAACACGCTGGTAATCTGCCTGGCCCATGAATTGTGTCAAAGGTGAGAAGGCGCCGACTGCCAGCAGCTCCATATCATGGGTCTGCCGGGTGGTCATCCGGATGGTTGGGTAAGTCCCAGCGAGTTTTACCAATTCCTCGCGTTCGTCACCCCTGACGAGTAAATCCACCAAACCACCGCCATAGGGTTGGATCAGATTGCTTTGATTTGCTTCCATTTTCGCTCCAGTTTCAGGTTTAAAGATAAGTTATATTAACAAACTCAAATATTATAGTCGATCTGCAATAGATATTAGCAGAAAGGATGATGAATAATCATGCGTAATCTTTTTATCTATTGCGGCCGAATTTACAGAATTATTACACCAATGAATTATCATATGCTATCTGACACTATGGTTGACCGATAATTCCGTAATTACCCCAATCAATTGAGGATCAAAAACCCTTCAATCGTTAAGATGAGAAGGCACCACAAAGCGCAATTTACTCCACTGTCACCATATCAAACATCAATCCGACAAAAGGTCGCTCGTAATATGTATCACTGTACAAGAAATCTTCTTCATTAAAATTTGTGCCTGAAATATCACCCAATTGGATACCAATCATATGACCTGAAACAAGTGGTTCTACTAAAACAAATTCGAAAGTCCCATCACTTTGAATCACCGTCTCTGATAAAACCAGCCCAACCTCTGAAACGTTGACTAACTTAATTGGTACGCCAACAGGGCCAGTTCCGCGAACAAATTGATCCTGGTGAGAGACTGGTGTATTAATTGTAAACTTTGGTCCTTGGGGAAATTCTGGATCGATATCTCTTATCGGATAACCTGACTCGGGTTCAATACGATAATCAGAGACTGGATATCCAGTGTTTTCTAAATCTATTGGATATGGTTGTGTGTTTCCATTTTGATCTGGCTGTGACTGAGACGTTCCTGAACAACCAGTTACAAGAAAAATAACAACCAGAACTGCAAGTGTTACAAATCGCACTTTCATATACGCCTCTCTAATAACGTGTTTCCGAAAATGATGATAACAATCACTTTACATCTATTTTACCCATAATGACAAGTCACGATGGATCAATCCTTCAAGATTTTTAATATCATCAAAATAAAGTTGAACTAGTTGCCTTCGAATTTCTATAGGCATGGCCCGCTTCTCGAGATTCATGGACCGCAATTTAATCATTGATTTCTGTCTCATCGATTTTGGCATAATGTGCCTGCTCAACCTTTTAATCGGATTGTCTTTCATGAATAATTGATATAAAAATTTGTGATAATTCTGACTTTTAGGAAAACCAGACACGTTTGGATGTGCCGCAATGTTTGGTTTAAAAGTTGTGTCAATTTCAAGAAAAGCAAAAATATCGTCAAGTAGCGCAGATACATCATTGACTAAGTCATCATAAAGGACAACTTTAATCTGATCCGAATTAAAAACCTGGAAATAGCGGGATAATTGTTCAAAATAAAAACCCGCGTTGGTATAATGCCAGAGCATTCCCCAGCCTGCATTAATTCGTTCTTGTTCAAATTGCAATGCTTCCTTAAAAGAACCGGCTGGTTCTATCCAATCCCTGATCGCATGCATGTAAGCCGAGAAAGCACGATCTATAGGATTCCTGAGGATTGCCAACATTTTAACATGCGGAATGACTTGCTTGATCCTTTCAGCCGTACCAGGTGTATAAAGATACATTGGAGAAGCTTCTCCAATTATTCTTTCATCAGCAACATTCTGGAAACAAAGCTGATATTCTTCTATTGTGGTCACACCTTGGTGAATATAAATATCTGGCAAACCTCTGGGGGGAGGTCCCATATAAGAGAAAAAACGCAATTCTTTTGGATCGGACATAAAAATATTGGGGTGCTGTTTGATATAAGCATGGATAGCCGTTGTGCCGGATTTTGCTGCACCAATGATTAGAAAATTAGGAAGGGTCATAATATTGAAAACCTCTGTAAATACTTAGACGGAAATAAATTTCGAAGCTGATCATGATTTGAGTAAATTTTCTGTGGTGACAAAGATAAATAAGATGTAACAAATAAAGAAATTGTCCCATTAAAATTATTGAGCATTTGAATGTGTCCTGTGAAAGGCATGACTAACAATACCTAATCGTCTCCGGACAATATTAGCCATAACAATTTGGGCAATAATTAATGAAACAGAAGTAGAAATTGCTCCCCCGTTGATACCGAGGAATGGCGAGAAAGATAACGCCATAATTACATTTGCCAAAGAGGATATCCCAATAACCTTCATGACGTCATTTTCATGTCCCGTCATATTTAACAGAAAAACAACTGAACCGACGAGTGAATTGACTAATTGTCCTGCCAACAAAATAATCACGGATGGATAAGCATCAACAAGGTCTGGCCCAAATACGATTGAAAGCAATGATTTTCCAAAAAGGATGAAAATGAGCGTTACACCTAAATTGAACGCAAAAATAATGCGCGAATTGATTGTCACCAAACGTTGCAGGGGGATTTTT
The DNA here is from genome assembly GCA_019429225.1 of Anaerolineaceae bacterium. Taxonomy (GTDB): domain Bacteria; phylum Chloroflexota; class Anaerolineae; order Anaerolineales; family Anaerolineaceae; genus UBA6170. The sequence continues at coordinate 5,346 of JAHYJK010000123.1, read as the reverse complement.
TTATTTTGTACATAAAGCGAAGCAAATTGTGGCGCTAACACAGCATCATTGGCCTGTAAAACCAATCCGGCTAAAGCAGCAGTACTTATGGCAACCTGGAATGTCCCTATTTGATTTGCACTAACAAAGAAACCCAGTAACAGGGTTGTGATACGAGATTTGACCATACCCAAACCGCTTGATAAGCCCAGCGGTAAAGCACTTATCGCCCAATATCTGCCTTGAAATTTTGGCTTTGCTGTTCGTATCATCTGTGGTGTTTTTTTAATAAGAAAAATGAGACAAAATATAAAAGCAATCAGTGTGGACACAGACCGTAAAGCCATTGAGGTGGAGGCTGTAAGCAGAATTGGTGATACTAAATACACAACCAGGAATAACAAGATGAAAATTCCGGGAAGGATGATTAAGTCAGCCAATTGGCCCAAAACAATATTCTTCATTCCACGTAAAGCTGCACTAATTATTAGAATTAAAGCCTGAAATGGCATCAGGCTCAGTGCCCAAATAAATGTGGTAATTTCCAAATTGCTAAACCGCTGAACACCCCAGATCATTCCTACAGAGCTCAAGAGGATCAACGTTAAACAAAGTAATAATGTTATGCGTAATGACCAACGCCAGATACCAGTAATCGAATTTTGATCTCTTGTAGCAAGACCTTTGGATGTTTCACGAACAATTAAGGTTGAAATGCCGAATTCTGCTGGGATGATCAAAACAAAAATTAATGAAAGAACATAACTATAGATTCCATAATGCTCTTTGCCTAATATCCGCACTAATAACATACCAGAAATTAGAACAAGGAATTTATTTCCAAAGTTGATAAGGAGACTTCCTACACCACCTTTAAATAGCTGTCCTTTTGATGAATTATCCTCAAAATGACCAAATAAATATTCTTTCAAACTTTGGATTCTTTTGTGTAAATATTTAAACATCTATCACATCAAATTATCCGAAATGGAATTTCAAGTAAAAACAACCCAAATTTATACCAACACAATTTTCTGCATCTAAGTCTCGTAAAGATCATAACCAAGTATAAAGCAAATCTAGACGATTGTTATTCTTCAAAGTGATTTTATCCAATCGTTTTTTCTCCCCGGTTACAAAAAATTTTTAAGCCCTATAGCACGTTTGGATACGCAACCAACAATAACGCTGTAATTACACCATCATAAGATTTCTCAACTCTGTCCTTATCACACATGCTGGGCGCACAAAAAAGGAACTACGGTTTTCACCGTAGTTCCTAATCTTTGACAGTTTCGTGTCAATTCGAGACTTATCTCATTGACTAAGATTGACACCTTCGTAACGGCTGATATCAAGACTACTATTGGGTGTATTTTCAGTCGCCATCATGACAATGTTTTGTCCACCGTCAGTATATGCTTTGACGCTGAATTCTTTCCCAGAAAGCCAGCTGAAACTAGTGCAATCCCCTGAAATATTAAAGATATTCTGACCAATCGCAGATACCCAATGTGTTTCTGTTGCTCCACCAACTGGGACCATGTTTTTTGTTTTTAATACACAAACCTGATTAGATCCATAAGCATGGTATTCAATGTTAATATAATCTGCGCTACTGCCAACATTTTGCACATCGACACCACCGGTGAAAACGCCAAAGAATTCTTTAACCATAGGAACATAAGCAACTGGTGATGCCAATTCATCTGAGAAGAGAGAATATTTAATCTTTACAGTCACTGGATATCTTGGTTGCGTTTTCGTGTCATTACTTGCACCCACCAAGGGTTGTCCATTTGTGCTCGTAATTACAGCAGCAGCCATTGTACCTTCGGGTAAACCACCTAAATTGTTATTCCATTTGCTAAAGTTATAATTTTCACCTGGAGGGATAACTGCGCTATCGGTATAAACCGCACCAACTGAAACACCCTTTGCGTTCGTTCCGAGCTTTGATACAGTAAGCCTTATCGTAACGTTTGCAGGAACACTACCATAATTCATAACTTCAGCGCCTGCTGTTCCACAGCCAGTACTACCGCAGAAATTATTTTTTATCGCAGGAACATAAATGGTTTGGCTGATATCATATGGTGTTGCCAGCCTAATAGCTTGTACAAATGTTACTGGTGTGCCAGAGTGTGGATGCTCAAGTAATACACCAGCGATTGGCGCTGTTGACGAAATAACTGCAGCTCCAAAACACGGTGAAGTCATGGTATTAAAGCCACAGTTTGTGCTTGGAACACCTGCTGCAGTAGGATCAAAAAGGAAGGATCGATTAGCTGAAATATTTGCTGTCTGGGAATAAGTTCCACCATTAGCCATCGTGTAATCCACAGTAACTTGAGCATCAGCGCCAGCAGCTTGAATATATAAAGTTGTTGTGGCACTCGAATAATTGTTCTTAATGGTTGGGGCTAATAAAGTATTGGACAATATATCTGCACTGATACCCTGATACATTGCGGTTGCAGTACCTGTTCCACCAACCGAACCATTTGCATAGTTCGCAATTTGGGACACGCTGGCTGATGGTACATTAGCAGATAAAACAACTGCTCCCTCAAAACCGGTGGGTAACGCACTGCTGAAACCAATTCGATTTCCCGTTGGGTAATTTACTGCTTTTCCAGGATCATAAACCAACGCTTTAGATGCGCCAAAATCAAATGTCAGACTGTCATATGTTGATGCGGATTTATTGTCGTAGGCAATCATACTGACCTGGCCGTCTCCGCCACTGATATTTTGCACCCACAATGCAGACCACCATCCAGTTCCAGGTAATGCAGCAAGGCCGCTGCTAACGACTACCATGACCAGGATTAAACTAATACCTAATGCAATTGAAATTTTCTTCATAATAGTTCCTCCAATCGGCTAAAGATTACTGTGTATATACTTTATCAGTTTTTATTGATGATCACCATAGTATGTTTGGATTATTTACGCCTTTTTTCTGATTATTCACCCAAATGTAGATACTTATGAATTAATCAAAGGTTTTCCTTGAACCCCTGCCACAAACCACGCACCGCATGCCTAAAAGGTCCTCGGTTTCCAGATTTTCCATGAATCACTGGTGAGATCATCGCATACAAAAATGCAAATAAAATTAATGAAATTACGTGAATTGTATTCTTGGCATGCTTTCGATATAAGAGCATCTTGCTGCGGTTCCAATGATAAGCGGTCCAGGTGTTATTTGCTGAAGATCCCACCTTGTGCCAGACATGGGAATCCGGAATGAAGACTAATTTATAACCCAATTCTTTAACCCTCAAACAAAAATCAACCTCTTCATAATAGACAAAAAAGTCAGGATCAAAACCACCGGTTTTTTCCAGGACCTCCCTTTTGATCAACATAGCTGCCCCCCAGGCATAATCGATTTCTTGAACCTGGCTGTTATGAGGACTGTCCTTTTCATGTCGATGCCCATGGGTCGCACCAAAATGCCAGGGATGTTGGTTTGCTCCTGCAAACCAAATTTTATCAGGGGGTTCATAATAATAAATTTTCGGGCTTAAAACGCCAATTTGAGGATCTCTTTTTGCTTTATCCAGTAAGTGAAAGCAGAATTCAGGATCAACAACAGTATCAGAATCCAACCTTAGGATATATTCTGCTCCTTGCTCTAAAGCACATTCAAATCCGATATTAGAAGCTTTCGCTGCGCCTAAGTTATCATCTAACGGTATCAGAGCAACCTCTGGAAATTGAGCAAGCAATTTTTGCACTGTATCATCTTGAGAATGATTGTCAACAACAATCACTCTTTCACTTCTGATTCTTGCATCGTGTAAAGAATTGATGCAATCAAGCAAATCATTTGCTCGATTGAAGGTAGGAATGACAACCCAAAGATCATTCATATCAATCGTATCCTACTGTTTTCAGACTTTCTGCTGCTCCCTGGCACCAGGACAACTTAAGTAGATAAATATAAGGAATGGTCTTGGCGTGTTTTCTTACTTCCTTTGTTTTAAAATAGATTTTCGTCGTTGTCAGAAATGCAATTAATGGGGCAAATAATGTAAACACAATGCCTTTCTTTAATATTCCTGGCATTTGAAAAACCTCAGGATATCTATGCCTGACTTTGATCATAAAAAAACCGGATTTATGGAAGTAATCTCGAAGCGTTTTTATATCATACCTGGCAGGCAAGTGCAATATTTTTGCTTCAGGCTCAAAAAGAAGATCATATCCAGCCAGCAGCATCCTTGCAGTCCAATCCACATCCTGGCCGCGCAAAAGAACCTCATCCAACAATCCAACCGTTTCAATCACCTCACGTTTAACAGCCAGGTTTAATGTCGGCAAAAATTTTGTAGGTTTTCTCTCTTGGGATGCTAATTGGGCATGAAACATTGATAGGTTATAGACCAAGAGAAAGAATGGCTCCTCCGGTGTCTTTACACCACCTCCAATAACTGACCAACCTTCATTAAAAGCATTGGCGAGGTGTTCAATCCATCCCTCGTCCGCAATGCAATCCGAATCAATAAACATCAACCACTCACCCTGGGCAGCTTGGATGCCAATATTGCGGGCTTCTGCTGCACCAACCGGCTTAGGTGTTTTGATAAAATGAATTTCAGGGTACTTTTCAACCAACCCCCATTTATCCATCCCAACCACAATTACCTCAAAGGGCAGATCTGTCTCTTGCGCCAGCACGGATTCGATCGTCTTATCGACAATGGGTGAGTGCAGGTTGGGGATGATGACGGATATTTTCACAGGTTGTGTCACAAGTTTCCACCCGCCTTATTGAGGATCCTCAACATCGACACCCAGGAGGTTACCCACCAGTGGAAGATCACATGGTTGGGTTGTAATGCAAGAACAGCTCTGACCGTTCTGTGCCAGGATAGGGGGTTCAGCGGGGTCAGCAATTTATGTGCATGCACTTTTTTGCGTCCCGGGCTGTGGCCTTTGTCGCTCTCGCCTGGGTAAACCCAAGCTGGATTTTGCTTCTTAAAGAGAACCACAAGCAGTTCACTCCCTGCCAATCAACTTCTTAGCCAGATGGGTGGTGATATAGGTGATGCCCTCAAAATAAGGGTACACCGGTCTGAGTAAAGTGATTTTCAACAGTTCACCCTTCTTCTTGCTGTAGTGATTGCAATCAGTAATTGGCTTTTGTTTATACTTCTCATAATAAACATGTCCATTATAGTCTCTTTTGAGGATGATCACAATAATGGCCTGATTTTATGTCAGTTATAAAATATCAAGCATTTGATGATAAATGTAAGCCACTTTCTTTTTAAAGCCAATATAACCTCTATATCTCCTTCATGGAAGGGTATTTCTAACAAATAGAGAGGTTTGTTTCCTGGTTCTTTGTTCGAC
>JAHYJK010000122.1 GCA_019429225.1 Anaerolineaceae bacterium | reverse complement strand
TTCAGGTGCCAGCCAACGAGTCCAGAGTTCTGCTTCTGGTGCTTCTCGCATGTTTTCAAAAGCCCACTTGCGATATTCCTGGTAGCGTCGATCTACTTTTTGGCAGAACAAATCTGGATCTTCATCCGTTCCGACCAGTTCAGCCATTCTTTTCCGTGCATGTGCTTGATGTGGTTCGTGTTCAGTTAAGATTCGTAACGTGTTTCCAACATCCAGGAAAATTGCAATAATTTTTTGATTCATAGTAAAACCTTGTTCAAAGATATGTCACATGGATTTGATTATTTTCTTGATGGAAAAATATCCAGTAGATCACTAATTTCTTCAATGGTATAGTCCGGTTTAAATTCACCTGTTGGCGGTTCTTTTTCAAGCGTAGCAGGTTCATTTATCAAAATCATCATGCCGTATCCCGCGGTATGGGTTCCTTCTACATCACGAACGGGATTATCCCCCACATAAACACACTTAGCAGGTTCAACACCAAGCTCTCTGGCAGCCATCCAATAAATTTCAGGGTTCGGTTTCCGGACTCGAACCTTCGATGAAAGGATGACAGTTCCAAAGTATTTGGTCACCTGATCAGTTTCCATCCAATCTGGGATTTCTGTTTCAGTAATGGTGTTCGCGATAATCCCCAATTTATACCCTCGGCGATCCAATTCAATAATCGTGTCTTTTACATCCGATCTGGGAACCCGACGGCCATCTTTATCGCGCCATAAACGGGTCAATTTTCCAGCCAATGGCTCAATTGTTTCCTTTGGATAATCCGGTAAAAGATGAACAGACCATAATTCGCGCTCGGATGCTTCGATTAAGGTTTGTTTACAGCGTTTGCGATGTGCTTTCCAGCGTGTTTCCAGTTTTTCAAAAAAGACCTCAGGATCCTCTTTTACATCCAGGAGCTCAAGAAATTGTTGTTTTGCTGCTTCTGAAAATTCCGGGTCTTTTAACACGATACGTAAGGTATTGCCAACGTCCAAAAAAATGGCTTCGATATCTGGTTTCATGTGCGCTCCTGAAATGATTAATATAACTTGCAGAAAATTTATTAATGAAAGTTTTCTTTCATTGTGAATATAATATAACATTTTTAAAATTTTTGCAAGTATTCTTTCATAGACCTATTGACATTTTGTATCGAATTGTGTAAACTATGCATAGTTAATGCACACGTGTGCAGAAGGTTTCCTCCATGGCTATTACAATCAAAGACATTGCTAAAAGAACCGGGGTTTCCCACTCAACCGTCTCAAGGGCATTGGGCGGGAATTCTTTGATTTCTGAGGCAACCTCCACCCGAATTCGGAAAGTAGCCCGGGAAATGGGATACCAACCCAGTGCCGCGGCAAGATCGCTGAAAACAAACCAGACCAAGGTGATAGGTGTCATCGTCAATAGCATTGATGATCCTTTTTTCTCGGAAATACTATTCGGAATCGAAGACGCTGCCCAACAAGCCGGCTATAGTCTCTTCATTGCCGCTTCTCAATACGACCCAATTCGTGAACAAAAAATCGTACAAACCATGATGGAGCAACGCACCGATGGTGTCATCATCTGTTCGTCTTCGTTCAGTGCCGATAAAGGTCGTCAGTTGCTGGCAAATGGATTCCCGGTTGTTGTTGTGAATTACAAAGCCAATGAAAATTTTAATTATTCCATCTATCATGATGATTTGGATGGAAGCCAGCAACTAACAAGGCATCTTCTAGCTCTCGGTCACACAAAAATTGCTTATTTAGGAAATTCAAAATCAGGCCGAACGTCTCTGGACCGGTTGAACGGGTTCAAAAAAGAAATGCGCAAAGCTGGGGAAAAAATCAATCCGGCTTATATTTATGAAGTAGGAGGTAGTGACCCAGCATTAGGAAAAGAAAGCCTCCACTATTTTATGAATTTATCTGATCGTCCCACGGCGATCATATGCTTCAATGACATGCTTGCTATTGGCTTTTTACACGCATGCAGACAATCAGGTATACGGGTACCGGATGACCTTTCCGTCACCGGCTTTGATAACATCACTTTTTCAGCATATACCAGCCCCCCACTCACAACATTGGATCAGCCAAAATACTCCATTGGCAACGAGTCGGCACAATTATTGTTGGAATTGCTCGGGAAAAAAATTGAAAACCAAAACAACACACACAAAGAAAAAGTATTAAAAGGTAGCTTGCTGGTTCGCAACTCCACATCCACACTTACACCAAAGGAATAAAGGATAATTATGTATATCACCTCAAAAAATGAAAATGATCAAGGATCACAGCTCCTTCACCAATCAGTAGTCACCCTGGATCGAATTATCTATAGCCTAGCAAAAACCCCAAATGGGATACGGTTAATGGTTCAGGCAGACCAGGATGATTTCCGCTTAACATTATTTGATGGTGAAAGAACCCATCACGGAAATGAAACTTTGGTTTCAGCCTGTTTAACATCAGAAAATGCTGCAGCACTACGAACTCAATTGCCCTGGCTTAAACCGGTTGCTTTAGGATTAAAAACCTCTGCCGGTATGGGAGACCGATTAGGCCTGGCAACCCCCGGACATGTTCGTGCCATCCGAAAAATGAACGGGAAAATTGCCCCGATTTTCACGCAACAATCCATTCGGGAAAATACTCGCACAGGTCGCACCCCTCAACAGGTGATCGATGATGCCATGTGGGGTATTTTCCAGGAAAATTGGCGTGATGGGTATGGAGCGGATGCAGATCATTTGAAAACAACCGATGACATCGATGTCTGTCTTAAAGCTGGATATTCTTTTTTCACTGTTGACCCTGGAGAATTTGTGGATAATCGAGCGGAAAATGCTGATTTAATAAATCTGCGTAACTACGCCAAAGATCTACCTTCTGAGTTAAACATGGAACATTCTGGTCTCCTGAATCAAATCATTACTGCCGAACATCTGAGCTTAACATTTGATGAGAAAACTTTATTAAAGTCCATGGTGAAATATGGAAGAGCGGTCTGGCATGTTTTTAAAATGTACCAATATCTGTTAAAAAATGCAGGAGCAAGACCGGTTGAATTTGAAGTCTCTGTAGATGAAACAGATAATCCCACGTCCCATGCTGAGCATGTTTACATCGCCAGCGAACTCAGACGCCTGGGTGTCAAATGGGTCAGCCTGGCGCCGCGATTTGTTGGCAGGTTTGAAAAAGGTGTTGACTATATCGGCGATCTGAAGGATTTTGAACATGATATCAAAGGTCATGCCGCCATAGCTCGCGTATTTGGTCCTTATAAAATCAGTCTTCATTCCGGTTCAGATAAATTCAGTATTTACAAAATTGCTGCTCAGGCTACCAGAGGATTGGTTCATCTTAAAACGGCTGGTACCAGTTACCTGGAAGCTTTAAGAACAATTGCTGCACTTGATCCTGATTTCTTCAAGGAAATTTATGAATTTTGCCGAAATCGATTTGAGACTGATAAAGTTAGCTATCATATTTCAGCGCAGCTTTCCCACGCTCCAATTCCTTCTGCTGTTGATCATTTGGCTGAATTGTTGGATAATTTTGATGCACGTGAGATTTTGCATGTCACGTTTGGCTCGGTGTTGAAAGAAAAAGCACCTGATGGAAGTTTCCAATTTTTTGACCGTCTGATAAGATTACTGAAGGAAAACTCTGAATTATATGCTGAGAATATTGAACGACATTTCCTGCGTCACCTCACACCTTTTGTTATGAATGAATAGAAATGAGACCAAAAATGAATGATTCACAAAATAACCAAAAAGAATTAAGCCTACAAGTTGCCGTTGTTACCGGAGGGGCTGGCGTTTTATGCGCTGCTTTATGTAAAGCATTGGCTGAAGCAGGTGCCAGTGTAGCGATATTGGATTTAAATGAAAAAGCTGCCCAGAACCTGGCTGCTGAAATACAATCAAATGGAGGAATTGCATCCGGTTTTGGTTGTAATGTATTGGATAAAGCCAATATGGAAGCGGTGGCCGGTGAAGTGATCGCTGGGTTTGGTCAGGTGGATATTTTAATCAATGGCGCTGGTGGAAACAAACCCCAGGCAACCACCAGCCAGAATTTGAAATTTTTTGATTTGCCTGCCGATGCATTTCGCTGGGTGTTTGACCTTAATATGTTGGGCACCATTCTTCCCACGCAAGTTTTTGCGAAGATCATGGCAGAGCAAAAAAGTGGGGTCATCCTCAACATTTCTTCCATGAATGCTTTTCGCCCGCTTACCCGCATCCCGGCCTATTCAGCTGCCAAAGCTGGTGTCAGTAATTTCACCCAGTGGTTGGCAGTCCATATGGCGCAGGAGTACTCCCCTGCGATTCGTGTAAACGCAATTGCCCCAGGTTTTTTCCTGACAGAACAAAACAGGTTCTTGTTAACAGAAAAGGAAACCGGTGAATTAACAGCCAGAGGAAAAACCATTATCCAACACACCCCGATGGGACGATTTGGTACGCCAGATGATTTATTAGGTGCAGTGCTATGGCTGGTGTCACCAGCATCGGCATTTGTTACCGGGATTGTTGTTCCGATTGATGGTGGTTTTTCTGCATTCAGTGGAGTTTGATCATGGTGATTGGTAAAGGTAGTCCCTTCTCTCAATTAACAAATTCAGAAATTAACCACATCGTCGAAGCGTCATTAAATTCAACAGATCTGGATGGAAAACGGGTTTTGGTATTGATTCCTGATGGAACCCGCACCATGCCAATGCCGTTGATTTTTGATTTGTTCGAAAAATATTTAGGTCAGCGCGTGTCAAAACTGGATTATCTGGTTGCACTGGGCACACACCAACCGATGACTGATACACAATTAAGTCATTTAACCGGAAAACGGGTGGTAAATGGCAAGGTTGGGACCAGCACCATATTTAACCATCGCTGGGATCAAACAGCCACATTTACACAAATCGGGACGATACCAGCGTCAGAAATAAGTTTGATCAGTAATGGCTTACTGGAAATGGACGTTCCGGTTCGTTTGAACAAGATAATCGAGGATTATGACCACCTGATGATTTGTGGACCTGTATTTCCGCATGAGGTGGTTGGTTTCTCCGGTGGAAATAAATACTTCTTCCCGGGTATTGCCGGTGCTGAAATCATCAACTTCACTCACTGGTTAGGCGCATTAATCACGAATTATGAAATTATTGGCGCAGGGTACACCCCGGTTCGCGCCATTATCGATCGGGCAGCATCATTCATCGATCGCCCAGTAACCTGTTTCTGCCTAGTAGTCACTCACACCGGGACCAATGGCCTTTACTACGGATCTGCCCAGGAAGCGTGGCAAGCCGCTGCACAACTTTCCTCTCAAACCCATATCATCTATGTTGATCAACCTTATAAAAAAATAATTTCGATCATGCCTGCGCTGTATGATGATATGTGGACAGCCGCCAAAGGGATGTACAAAATGGAACCGGTAGTGACTGATGGTGGCGAGGTAATCATCTATGCTCCCCATATTGATGAGGTCAGTTATACCCATGGACGCATCCTGGATGAAGTTGGATATCATTGCCGCGATTTCTTCGTCAAACAATGGGACAAATATAAACAATATCCCTGGGGAGTTTTAGCTCATTCCACACATTTACGAGGGTTGGGTAGTTATGATGCAGAAACTCAGATAGAATCCCCAAGAGTAAGAGTAACCTTAGCCACCGGTATTCCAGAGGAGCGTTGTCAGCGGATCGGTCTTGGTTATCTTGATCCTTCTACTTTCAATCCCGAAGAGTGGATGAACAGAGAAGGTGAAGGAATTCTGGTCGTGCCCAGGGCCGGTGAAATGCTTTATCGGCTCAAAAATGCTACAATCAAACCAAACATGTAGAGAAGGTGAGAGATGAAATATAAAATTGGAATTGTTGGTTTAGGGGTAATGGGACAGAATTTAGCACTCAATATGGAGCGCAATAGTTTCCCTGTCGCAGGGTTTGACCTTGATAAAGTCAAAACAGAGGCTTTTCTTGCAGGTGAAGGCAAAGGAAAAGAAATTATTTCTGTGGATAGTATCTCATCCATGATTGAAGTGCTGGAAAAACCAAGGCGCATTTTGATGATGGTGCCAGCTGGCAAACCTGTCGATGCAGCCATTCAACAAATCAGGCCACATCTTGAGAAAGGTGATATTTTGATTGATGGTGGTAATTCCTTCTTTATGGATACGGAGCGACGTACAAAAGAATTGGAAGCGGATGGGATTAATTTTGTAGGAGCTGGAGTTTCTGGCGGTGAAGAAGGTGCTAAGTGGGGACCTGCCATCATGCCTGGTGGACAAATAGAAGCCTGGCAAGCGCTTGCTCCCATTTTTTATGCGATCGCAGCCAAAGCAGAAGATGGACAACCCTGTGTAGAGTACATGGGTCCAAGAGGAGCTGGCCATTATGTCAAAATGGTGCATAACGGCATCGAATATGGAGATATGCAATTGATCGGTGAAGTGTATGATATCCTGCATCGCGGATTAGGTTTATCCAACCAGGAATTACACGAGATTTTTTATCGCTGGAATCAAGGCGTTCTCAAATCGTACTTAATTGAAATCACAGCCGACATTTTCAAGAAAATCGATCCGGAGACCGGAAAACACGTGGTCGATTTGATTTTGGATGAAGCCCAACAGAAAGGTACTGGGAAATGGACCAGTCAGAATGCACTGGATTTGGGTGCACCTATTCCTACAATTCATGCAGCCCTGGTCGGACGTACGATTTCTGCTCTAAAAACAGAACGAATCGCTGCTGCTAAGGTTTTGACTGGACCAACACCCACCTTTCAGGGAGATCGGGAAAGATTCGTCCAGGCAACCGAAAATGCCTTATTTGCCAGTAAAATCACTTCTTATGCACAGGGGATGGGTATGCTCAGGCTGGCTTCGAAAGAGTATCAATATAATTTGAAATTTGGAGAAATTGCCAAAATCTGGCGGGCTGGGTGTATCATCCGTGCCAGTCTGTTGGAAGATATTATGGCAGCTTATCAACGTAATCCTGGTCTTTCAAACCTATTACTGGATAACACCTTTAAGCATGCCATCGAGAGCCGTCAGTCAGATTTGAGATTTGTCATTAAAACTGCCATCGATATGGGAATTTCTGTTCCGGCGTTGAGTGGCTCGTTGGCTTATTTTGATGCATATCGTAGCGAGCGTCTGCCAGCCAATCTTACACAGGCCCAACGAGATTATTTTGGAGCACACACATATCGCAGAATAGATCGTGAAGGTGTATTTCATACCCAATGGATAGAAGAGGAACGATGATGAAATACGGACTGAATATAAATGAAAAAGCGGAATTAGATTTCGTCTCCCTGGGAGCATTGGTTCATCGCCTGGATCCGGGAATCATTCCTTTCCGGAAAGCAACCCAATGCCAGATTCATGTCAGCGGAGGAGAGTTCAATTGTGCAGCCAATTTAGCGGATTGTTTTGAGCTCAAAACCGGGATTGCTACTGCTATGGTTGATTACCCTATCGGTGATCTGATTGCAGAACGAGTTAAAGCCATGGGAGTCAAACCTTTCTACAAACATTTTAAACACAACGGCGTCAATGGACCGAACATGGCGACCGTTTACAGTGATCGTGGTTATGGAGTGCGTGCACCAGTTGTTTTCTACAACCGCAGTAATGAAGCAGCTGCCCAATTGAAACCAGGCAACTTCAACTGGGATGAAATCTTTGCCGGTGGAGTACGCTGGTTTCATAGTGGCGGTATATTTGCGGCTTTATCTGAAACGACCGGAGAGGTGATGATTGAAGGTATGCAGGCAGCCAAAGCAGCCGGGGCTATCGTTTCCTTCGATTTAAACTACCGTGCTAAATTGTGGAATATCTGGGGTGGACAGGAAAAAGCCCAATCGGTCATCCGTCGCATTATGAAGCATGTCGACGTATTGGTCGGGAATGAAGAAGATTTACAGCTAGGATTGGGAATCAAAGGTCCCCAGGTGACAGCCAAATCCAGGTTAGATCCGGCAATATTCTTTGGAATGATCACTGAAACGGTTGATCTTTACCCACAGATAAAGGTTATTGCTACCACCTTACGGGAAGTCCATTCCACAAACCATCATAGTTGGGGCGCAGTCGCCTGGATCAATGGATCGACATTCCAATCTCCCACCTGTGAGTTAAACGTCTATGATCGTGTGGGTGGCGGTGATGGTTTTGCTTCTGGATTTTTCTATGGGTTATTATCTGGAGAATCAGAGCAGGAAGCAATCAATTTAGGTTGGGCACATGGGGCTTTGCTGACAACATTCCCGGGAGATACGACCATGGCAACCATTGAACAGGTCAAAGCTTTTGCCAAAGGAGGATCAGCCAGAATTCAAAGATAATAATGACCAATCACGCCAATTTTTTGAAATTATTCTTTTTAACGATTATGCACACGTGTGCAATAGGAGTCAAACATGGGAAAAATGAAAGCACTTGTAATGAAAGATGTCGGGAAACTCGTTTTTGAGGATCGACCGATTCCACAAGTGAAAGAACCGGATGATGTATTGTTAAAAATCAAGGCTGTTGGCATTTGTGGAAGTGATGTGAAGATCGTGGAAGGGAAACACCACTTCAAACCAAACACCGTCCTCGGTCACGAATTTTGTGGAGAAGTGGTGGAAATTGGTTCGCATGTACACCACCTGAAAATTGGAGATCGGGTTTCTGTGGATAATAATATCCGCTGTGGTTTTTGTGATTTCTGCCGTATGGGTCTCACCAGCCAATGTGTGGATATCAAAACCAGTGCACTGGGTGTCATGCGCGATGGTGGTTATGCCGAATACTGTCTGGTACCTGAAAAACAATGTTTTGTTATCCCGGATGTCATTGATGATATCCTGGGCACTCAGGTCGAGACGCTTGCTACTGTAGTAAATGGTATGAATCACCTTCAAATGCTACCTTATGACTATGCTCTGGTGATCGGCTTTGGTCCTATTGGTTATTTATTCGCTCAATTCTGTAAAAACATTTCTGTGAAATATGCCGTAACTGAGATTGATCCTTATCGTATTGAAATTGCTAAAAAATGTGGGCACACAGTCTGGAATCCCAATGAAGTAGATATTGTTGAAAAAATCACCGAATTCACCTATGGTCGCAAAGCAGATCTCGTCATCGAAGCCACCGGCAATGGATTTGAACAGGCTTTGAAATGTGTCACCCCTGGTGGCAAAGTTCTTCCATTCGGTATGGATTCCTCCATCACCGCCACAGTCACTCCTAATGAAATTACCCGCTGGGCGACTAAAATTATTGGCCTTTACTTAGGGCAAAATACCATGGTGCCTTCTATACGTATCTTTCGTGAGAAGCGCGTTGATATGAGTAACTTCTTTACTAAAGTCATCCCATTGGAAGATGGCATTCAAGCTTTTGAAGATCTTGGGTTGGATCTAAAAACCCTGGAACGAATTCCGAAGAAAGCTATGAAAATTGTGATGAAACCCTGATTCTCTTTTTTACTCCAACCAGTGATAATGGCGGTTCTCAGAATATCATCAAAATCAGATAAAATAAATTTCAACAAAAAACCAATAGAAAACATCCATTATCTTCCCTCAAAGGATCACAAATGAAAAAACGAAAAGTTAACATAGCAGTCATCGGAACAGGTCGCATGGGAGGTGTTCATGTGTCCAATATCGTACGCAGCATACCCGATGCAAATTTGGTAGCCATCTGCGATATTCGTTTAGAAGTAGCACAACTGGTGGCAGAAGATCTGGGTATTGAAAAAGTGGTACAGGATTATCATGAATTACTCAATGATACAGAGATTGAGGCAGTGTTAATCGCCACCAGCACCAACACCCACGCGGACATCATTATGGATTGCGCCAGGGCAGGCAAACACATATTCTGTGAAAAACCACTGGCGTTGGAATTGGATAGCATCGATAAAGCGCTGTTGGCAGTCCAAGAAGCTCAGGTAAAACTGCAGGTTGGATTTAATCGCCGCTTTGATAAAAGTTTTCAGAAGGTGCGCGAAATTGTTCACTCAGGACAAATCGGAAGACCATCTATCCTGAGGATTACGAATCGAGACCCGGAGTTGCCAAGCAAGGAATTCCTAAAAGTTTCGGGTGGAATGTTTCTGGATATGACCATTCATGACTTCGATATGGCGCGTTTCCAGATTGGTGAGGTTGAAGAGATATATGCCATTGGAAATGTCATGATTGATCCCGATCTCAACTCCTTTGGTGATATTGACACGGACATCGTGACTCTGAAATTTGAAAACGGAGCAATTGGAGCCATCGATAATAGCCGTCAGGCGGTCTATGGCTACGATCAAAGGCTGGAAGTGTTCTGCCTGAAAGGCATGGCGAAAGCCGATAATGAGATGGAAAATACGGTGACAACCGGAAACACCTCAGGCTTCTCTGCCAGCCGATTGCCATTTTTCTTCATGCAACGCTACGCCCCATGCTACTTAGAAGAAGTCCGCCAATTTATTTCGTGTGTGCGTGATGATCTCGCGACACCAACCACCGGAGATGATGGCCGCAAAGCCGTTGTTCTGGGTTATGCAGCCTGGAAATCATTTCATGAAAACCGACCTGTGAAGATTAGTGAAATTGGTTGAAAATAATTCGTAAATTAATTCTCTGAATGGATCATTTATGCCATTTGATAAAAACATCAAAATTCCAAATGAAGAAGAATATCTAAATTGCATTCGTTGCGGGTTATGTCTGGCAGTTTGCCCTACTTACCGTGAATACAAAAACGAAACGGATTCACCGCGTGGTCGGGTTGCATTAGCCCGCAAAAGTCTGGAAGATGAATTAATTCTCTCCCCCAACCTGGTTGAACAGATGTATTCCTGTCTGGACTGTTTAGCCTGTAATGAAATCTGTCCGGTAGGTATAAAACCAGCAGACATCGCCATGGAAATGCGATATGTAGCTGAGCAAGTAAAACCAACAAGCTGGAAAAACACCCTGTTCGGAAAAGTTATTGCCG